>DASZZL010000209.1:0-31682 GCA_035545035.1 Pyrinomonadaceae bacterium | reverse complement strand
CCAAGGCTAAGGGGATCTGCGGAGTAGTCATTGATGGTGCTTGTCGTGATGTAGACCAAAGCACCGAACTTGGATTCGCAATCTTCGCACGTGCGGCTGTCCCCATCACCGCACGCGGGCGCGTTGTTGAGGATTTCTTCAACCAACCCATTGTAGTTTGCGGAGTTGCTGTGAGCCCCGCTGATCTTGTTATTGGGGACGGTAGTGGTGTCGTATTTATTCCAGCCGAGCGCGCGGAAGAAGTAATTGCCGCCGCGGAGCAGCTAGCTGAACGTGAGTCACAGATGGTTAAAGCGATTATGTCTGGAGGCTCCGTCTCAGATGTTATGGGTATTAACTACGAATCCTTACTGAACAGAGAATATACACAGTGATTGCCAATCTTGAGATTTGGAAATCCCTGTCGGCGGCAACCATCAGCGATGCCTTGGACCGATTGGGAATTCACGGTCAATGCGCAGGTATCAGGCCATTAGACAACAACTTCAAATTGGTGGGCCGGGCCTTCACGGTGAGAACCATTCCCGTGGCCCCGGTTAGAGGCACGGTGGGTGATTACATTGATGACGTGGCCCCGGAACAGGTTGTGATTCTAGACAACGGCGGACGGCTGGATGCGACCGTGTGGGGTGATCTGCTAACTACTACGGCTCATCGCCGTAGCGTCGCAGGGACTGTAATTCACGGCGTGTGCCGTGACGTTATCCGAAGCTTGGAACTGGGCTACCCACTCTTTAGCCGGGGCTTTTACATGCGTACAGGCAAGGACCGCGTGCAAGCTGAAAACTTCAACATTCCTGTTTCTCTGGGGGAGGTGCGGGTGGAACCAGACGATCTGATCGTTGGAGATGCTGATGGCGTTTTGGTAATTGCAAAAGCCAGAGAGTCGGAAGTCCTGGAGGTATCCTTGTCTATCCACAAGGCCGAAGAGCAGATCCGAGCAGCAGTAGCAGACGGCATCAGACTGTCTGACGCACGGAAGCAGGTTAGCTATTTCGAATTACAGGGTGAGTCCGGAGCCCGCAAGCCGTGAGGATGCAAAACCTTCGACCAGATCCGGCACTGATAGAGTCCGCGGCGGCATTCTCTGCAGCGACTCTCCATGAAGCGGCAGGTCAACAGGGGGCGCTTCCTTCGGCCATAAAACCCTTGGCAAGTAATCTTAGTATTTGCGGCCCTGCGTTCACCGTCTTATCACCACCGGAAGATAACCTATGGCTGCATCGAGCCATCTACGCAGCCCAGGCTGGAGACGTCCTGATTGTTGATACGGGCCACGCTTACGAAGCGGGTTATTGGGGAGAGATCATGACGCACGCTTCAATTCAGCGCCGGCTTGGAGGGGTGGTTATCGACGGCTGTGTCAGAGACGGAAAGTGCTTGGAAGAACTCGGTCTCCCAGTGTTTGCCCGCGGCCTTTGTATTCAAGGTACGACAAAGAATAAGCAAGCACACGGCGGCTTGAACTGTACTATTCGAATTGGGAAAGTAAGCATAGAGGATGGTGACCTCGTGGTCGGCGACAGTGATGGAGTCGTTGTGATCCCCCGGCAAGTCATCCCTGAGGTGCTTGCGAAAGCCAAGGAGCGGAAAGAGAAAGAAGCGCTAGCGATTAAAGACCTGAGCGCAGGAGCCACGACCCTGGATATCTACGGACTTAGCTGATACTGGGCAAGCGCATGGTTAATGATATAGCTTTCCACAAACTGGATATCCCCTATCGCGGATGCTTATTTCACGTATCGTATTTTATTCGACTGGGAAGCGATGAAACGCTCTTATATCTCCACGGGCTGGGATCGTCAAAAAGCGATTTCTCCGGCGCATCAGATATAGAAGCGTTGCGACACTGCACTTTGGTGGCATTTGATTGGCCGGGGTGCGGTGATACGAACTATTGTGAGGAGATAAACTTAGGAATTGACGACCTCGTTGAAATTACCAGCAAACTAATTGCAAGCTTGGGTTTGGATGTTTCGACCATTATCGGCCATAGCCTAGGGGGCCTAACTGGACTCCTTTTCGCCGGCAAATATGAAGGACGCTTAAGAAGATTCATAAACATAGAGGGGAACCTGGCTCCAGAGGATTGTTTCCTCAGCAGAGACGTCGCACAGTATCGTTTTGATGAATTCGTCAAAGATGCATTTCTGGACAAACTGAAACAACAGCTGACGCAGTCGCCCTCCAAGGGCGTCCGAATCTTCGCCGATAAATTCCGCGGAGAGGTTTTCGACCTCGCTTTCTGGCGTTATTGCTCCTCTATAGTGGACTACTCTGATCACTACGATTTGATTCATCGTTTCGCGAAACTCGCAATCCCTAAACTGTTTATTTACGGTTCGATGAACAGCCACTTGTCCTACCTTCAAATTCTGGAAAGAGAAGGAATTCGTATAGTTGAGGTGCCGCACAGTAGCCATTGGCCACTCTACGATAATCCTTCGTTTGTTTACCAGACATTGGCTGAGTTTCTTAGCATTACCACGGGATGCAAGAAGCAAGATGTGAATTCTAATTGATACGTAGAAGCTGAAGGAAAGGAACAAGCTGATGAGAGCTGCAGTCGTCCCCGCGTTGAACAAGAAATGGGAAATCAGGGAAGTTCCCACGCCTGAGCCCAGCACCAACCAAGTGCTAATCAAGATCCGAGCAAGCGGACTATGCTACACGGACATACACTTTACTGAAGGCGTGATGCCACACCACTTTCCCTGCATCCTGGGCCATGAACCGGTCGGTGAGATTGTTGCCGTAGGAGCAGGCGTAACCACGCGCAAGATGGGCGATCGCGTCGGGGTGCCGTGGGATCAGGCATCGTGCGGTCGCTGTGAGTGGTGCCAGCGGAGTAAGGCGGTTTTCTGCGCCGAGGGAATCGCAACTGGCGTCCAATTGCCCGGGGGACATGCCGAGTACATGGTCGCTTACGCTGACGCGACTATGTTGCTGCCGGAAGGGTTATCATATGAACAGGCGGCACCGCTCTTCTGCGCGGGCTACACTGTTTGGAGTGGCCTCCGCTTTGCGGATCCTAAGCCTCATGAGCGAATCGCAGTCCTCGGCATTGGTGGACTTGGCCACCTCGCCGTGCAGTACGCGAAGGCCGCCGGATTCGAAACCATTGCCATCACTCACTCTGAGGACAAAAAGCAACTCGTCCGCGACCTCGGCGCTGACGAAGTTGTCGCGAACGGGGAAACGTTAAGCGCGGCGGGGGGCGCAGACGTGATTCTCGCGACGAGCAACTCGTATGCTGCGACGAGCGAGGCTCTCAAAGGTTTGCGACCCGACGGCCGTTTGATTCTGATGGGGGTCTCGCCGGAACCACTGCAACTCACTGACCAAGTTCTATTCCAACGACACCGAATCATTGGGTCAATCCCGAGCAATCGTGGACACTTGTACGAAGCTCTCGATTACGCTGCGAAGGGCAAAGTCAAAGTCATGACGGAAACTTACTCGCTGAACGAGATCGGTCGTGCTTATGAACGGGTCGCCCGGAGTAAGGTCCGGTTTCGTGCGGTAATAGTGGACTGAATCGGGGCACTGGTAAAAGGGCTCCTGTTCTGTTCAGCTCGCGGCTCTTCTCGGTCTGGCAGCTCTCTTGTCTTCCTTGCCCACTGGCGAAGGCCCCGGCGTGGTTTTACGTTCCTTCGCCTGAGCCACAGCCTCTGCAGGATTGCGCTCTTGACCGGTAGGCATTTCACCCCGTCAACGACATTGAGAAACTTCTCCGTCCAATCTTTGCCGTTGCGACTCCCGAACCGCACCTTGCCGCGATCGATGCGGCAAAGCATTCTGTAGCCGTCGAACTTCAGTGCAGCCACTGGTCGCCGGATGGCGGTTGTTTCACAAGCCTCGCGAGTTGCGGCGCAATCAAGTTAGTTTGCTCGGTTCTTCTCGAAGCTAAGCGCGCTTCGGGGGCGTGCTATCGAGATAGTCGCGAACCTTCTTCAAGTCTTCCCAGGTCTCGCGCTTCTTCGAAGGATCGCGCAGCAGGTAGGCGGGATGAAAAGTCGGCATGACCTTGATGCCGCGAAAGTCCTGAAATTGTCCCCGCACACGCGTGATGCCCTCGCGTACCTCAAGTAGATTGCGCAGCGCAGTGTTGCCCATCACGACAATCACGTCGGGTTGCACGGCGGCGATCTCGCGAAACAGGAATGGCCGGCAGATAGCAGCTTCTTCAAGCGTCGGCTGCCGATTGCCCGGCGGCCGGCATCGGTTCACGTTACCGATCAAAACCTCTTCGCGTTTCAAACCAATTGCTTCGATTATCTTTGTCAGCAACTGGCCGGCGCGACCAACGAACGGTTTTCCCTGCGCGTCTTCGTCTGCGCCGGGCGCTTCGCCGACGAACATCAGACGTGCCTTTGGATTTCCATGAGTGTTGACCACTTGCGTGCGTCCTTCGCACAAACCGCAGCGAGTGCAGTCGCCGATGTCGCGCCAAATGTCTTCCAGGCTCTCCATTGACTGGGCCGGTGACTGGGCCGGTGAGGATTGAAGCGCGGCGACGTTGCCGAACAAAGAATCTTGCTGTGCAGCATCGCTCGCGGCGACGGCTGTGGGCTGAACGAATTCGACAGCCTTCGCAGTTGACTGGAGCGGCGGAGTTTTCGCCTGGATCTCGCGCATCGCCGAAGTCGCTCCGGAAGTTTTCGCGGGTTCCACAGTCTCGACCCCAAGCTCGCCAAAGTAACGCGAGTACTCACGCGATTCGCGCAGTAACTTGAGCAATTCATTCGCAGTCGGATCGGCACTCATGAGCTTTAGGACTTAGCGACTTTCCCCTGAAGCGGTTTTGGCGGCTGTGTTCGCGCGTCGCAGCTTTACAACTTCATCAAGAATTCGATGCGCTGCCTCGAGCTTGGACATCAGTGGCAACTCGATGGGGTCCGGATGGTCGCGAAGCAGAATAACGATTGCATTGTTCTCGGTATCGAAACCGGAATCTTCCGTCGAGACATCGTTCGCAACCACCGCATCAAGATGCTTGCTAATCAGTTTTTCGCGCGCGTTCGTTACCAGATCGTCGGTTTCAGCCGCGAATCCTACGATAAGTTGATCCTTGCGTCGCGATCGGGCGACTTCGCCGAGAATGTCCGGCGTTCGTTCCAATTTCAATTCCAAGCCCGCTTTGGTCTTCTTAATTTTTATCTTCGATAATTCCTTCACGCGATAATCGGATACGGCAGCCGCCGCGATGAAGACTGTGGCCTCGCTGATTTCCTTAATCACTGCGCGGCGCATTTCGTCGGCAGAGCTAACACGGTTCACACCGATACCGCGCGGCGGACTGACGCTGGTTATGCCGGCAACGCACGTGACTTTCGCGCCCCGATCGCGCGCGGCCGCGGCCAGCGCGAATCCCATTCGTCCCGAAGAACGATTTGAGATGAAGCGAACCGGATCGATTGGCTCACGCGTCGCGCCGGCTGTGATCAGAATGTTTTCGCCCGTCAAATCTCCTGATTGACTGGCTACACTTGTGCCGTCACCGCCTCTGGATTTCGTTGCATGGCTCCCGCTACGCAGAATTTCGAGGGCGGCTGCGACAATAGCGTCAGGCTCGCTAAGCCTTCCCGGGCCAATTGTGCCGCAGGCCATTTCGCCTTCGTCAGGCTCGATGATGTGAACTCCGTCAGCGCGCAGTTTTTGGAGATTTCGCTGGGTTGCAGGGTGCTCCAGCATGGTCGTGTTCATGGCCGGCGCGACCAGCACCGGAGCAGTGCACGCGAGATAGGTCGAAGTCAAAAAATCATCGGCAACCCCATTTGCAAATTTCGCGAGCGTGTTTGCAGTCGCGGGGACGACGACAAAGAGATCTACTGTTTGAGAGAAGGTGATGTGAGCGATTGGATCAGGATTATCCGGTGCGTAGTCGTCGACGAGCACGTACGAGCCTGAGAGCGCGCGGAATGTCAGCGGTTGAACAAACTCGCAGGCATGTCGCGTCATGGCGACGCGTACTTCACAGCCCGCCCGCTGCAAGCCGCGCAGAACCTCGATGGCTTTGTAAGCAGCGATCCCGCCGGTTACTCCGAGCGCCACGCGCTTACGAGAGAGCCCCTCGCTATTAAAATCTCCGCTCACCTTGAAATTGAAATGTAACACTGCTGAATTGGTCGCGCAATACTGGCTGACTGTTGCGCGAGTATAATCCGCGGCCATCAGAACAAAAGGATGAACTGGTCTGCCCGCGCCGTATGAGTTAAAGTACTCTGGACTGACGTCTGATGAGGGCGGATTCGATGCTTCCGTTAAGCGCACTTTCTCGGCTCTTGTTTGCGAATGGGATTTTGTTCGTGGTTGGCGGCCTAGCGGTGGCGCAGGGTCAATCAAATGTGCCGACGAGCGACAATGGATCGAACTTTGGCCCGGTGATGCGAGCTTATCTCGGCTACCTAAGCAACGAGCAGGAAGTAGTTGATGACCGAAATAGTCGAAGAGAAATCTCTACGGCTTATTACCATCGCAATTCAAATCGAATTCGAGCACTGCGCCAGATGGCGATTAGGTTGGTGCGCCAAAGCGGAAACGATTACGTGCCTGAACTCGAAGCGGTAGCCGTTGACGAGCTTCGTACGCTGTTTGAGAAGCCGCCTAATCCAACAAGCTTTCGTACGAACGAGATCTTAGCTAACAAGTTTAGATTCCTGGGGGTCGCGCACCCTGGGGAAGTGTTTTATCTTTTTGCGAGGCTCGACCCTTACGAACAGGCCGAGCTGATGCAGAAGCAAAGTGTAGAAGTGTCGCGACCGGGCTTGCCGGAGAACGTGAATGCTGGAGTTGCGAGAGGTCAGCGCGTTGGCCAGACTACGACGCGGCCACGCCGCGCGATTCCTAGATAGCTTCCAAACAATCAGGTCTTTCAGCGGGCCGTCGGTTTCTCTGGTTTTGCTTGTGATTAAAATAAGAGTGGCCAAACGTCCCGGCGCTCATCCGGACCCTGCAAAGAACACAGAATCTTGACAGCCTTTGGCAAAAAAGCCCTTTACAGGGGCCCAGACGCGTGTTATCTTTCCGGAAAGCTAGCTAATATCGTGGCTTGGATCTTGTAACTCAATGCATTCGTTGTTGACACGGGGGCAGGAGTTCGTGTAAAAAGACGATGACTTTATGGCCTGCGAAGGCCAAGCCTTCATTTTTTAAGAAATCTCGCGCGCGCGAGGGTTGATTTTGAGACGGATGCAGCGTTGCCGTCTACTGCGAGACTCGAGTTAATCGCAGTTAGCTTGTACAAAACTTGTTCACTTCTACGGGAGGAAATGATGATTAGCAGAACTTGGAGCCGTAAGTCCATCGCGTTCTGTATCGCGGTTGCCGTGTTAAGCGTTTACTCAATGGTGGCGCTGGCAACGCCAGGGCAGAAGGGACCATCGGGCGAGCTTTCGGTTTCCGGTCAAGTCACCGTGAATGGCCAAGCCGCGATCTCGGGCGCCACGGTTTTCTCTGACAACGTAATCGCAACTGCAGCGAATAGCAGTGCGACGATTAGTTTGGGGAAACTGGGTCGGGTCGAGTTATTGCCGAACACAGCCGTTAAGCTCAGTTTTAGCGACGCCAATATCTCCGGTTCGCTCGAGGCGGGCCGAGTTCAGGTCTCGACACTGGCAGGGACGTCGGCGATCGTTACCACAAAGGATGCCGCGGCGGTGTCTGACGCTCGTCAAGCTGCGACGTTTATGGTTGATGTCGAATGCGGCAACACAATCGTCGCTTCTCAGGGCGGTCTTGTTGATTTGAGGGCCGGTGGAAACACGAAGGCCGTGGCTGCTGGAACTTCTGAGTCTGCAGGTACAGCACAGCCCGGATCGCGTTGCACGCGCTTGACCAAATCTGACTCGTTCGGCCATTTGAGCGGTGGCGCTCTTGCAGCTCTGTTGCTCGCCGCCGGCGGCGCCGTCGCCGCAGCGTTTATAGCCGCAACGCATAACAACGATCTGAACTTCGGCGGGTCAGTTACGGTCGTTAGCCCGACGAAGTAACTTCTGCTCAAATTTGGCTGCTGGCGTGCTTTAGCGCGCGGCAATTGATTACAACCTTGCGGGTCACGCGACCACCGAGCGCGTGACCCGTAAGTTTTAATTGGGAACCCCACTCAGGCCTAACCTGAAATGCACATAGCCGTCATCGGCTCCGGCTACGTTGGACTGGTTACCGGAGCATGCTTTGCAGAATTCGGCGTTGATGTTACGTGCGTAGACACCGACGCCGAAAAGATCACTCGGCTCGCTCAGGGCAAGACGACAATCTACGAACCCGGCCTCGATCAGCTCCTCAACAGGAATCTGCAAGCGGGCCGGCTCAGTTTTACTACAGACATAAGATCGGCGATTGAAGAGTCGCTAGTGATCTTCCTCGCAGTCGGTACTCCACCCAAAGACGATGGCTCGGTTGATTTGACCTACGTCGACGAGGCGGCGTGCGCCATTGCCACCCACATGAATGACTACAAAGTCGTCGTGACCAAGTCGACGGTTCCGGTGGGAACGGGCAGACGTCTGGCGACACTCATCGGCGAACACCAACGTGCCCCAGTGCAGTTCGGCATTGTTTCAAATCCGGAGTTCTTGCGGGAGGGTGCTGCGATTAGTGATTTTATGAGGCCCGATCGCGTCGTAATTGGGAGCAACGACGACAGGGCGATCGAAGTCATGCGCGATCTATACCGGCCGCTTTACTTAATCGAAACGCCTTTCGTGCTTACCTCGGTTGAGGGTGCTGAGCTAATCAAGTACGCTGCCAATGCCTTCCTGGCAACGAAGATTTCTTTCATCAACGAGGTTGCGAATCTTTGCGAGAGAATTGGCTGCGACGTGCATGAGGTAGCGCGGGCTATTGGCATGGACCGCAGGATTGGCGCCAAGTTTCTGCATCCCGGGCCCGGCTTTGGAGGCTCATGCTTTCCAAAAGATGCGCGGGCGTTATCGTCAATTGCGAAGCAGTTCTCCTGCCAGACGCGAATCGTCGATGCCGTAATCGAAGTTAACGAGCAGCAGCGCCAGTCGATGGTGCCCAAGATTGAAAAGCTGGCCGGCGGACTCGCGGGAAAGCGAGTCGCAGTGCTTGGCCTGGCATTCAAACCTGAAACCGATGATATCCGTGAAGCGCCTTCGCTCGACATTATTCGTGGGTTGATAGAGCGCGGGGCCACGGTTAGCGCCTACGACCCAGTTGCGAACTCGGCGGTCGAGCGGCTTCTGCCTCAGATAGAGTACGCTGCAGACGAGTACGCGGCAGCTGTGGAAGCTGAGGTGCTGGTCTTTGTGACCGAGTGGAATCAGTTTCGGGCCCTGGACATGGAGCGCATTCGCGGTTTGATGAAAACACCAAGGATCGCGGACTTGCGTAACATTTACGAGCCGGACGACATGCGCGAGCTGGGATTCGAATACGTTGGGGTGGGAAGATAAACGTGTCGCGATTCTTGCGTCATTCCATCGGAATTGCGCGGCCTTCAAGAGCACGAGATTAGATTCGGAAGGTCTCCCTGATAAACGAGTTGGAGAAGATTCATGGCTCTTTCCGGCATTGCTTTGGTAACAGGCGGCGCGGGCTTCATTGGTTCCCATATTGCGGAGACGCTCGTGGCGCGCGGCGCAAAGGTGCGGGTAATCGACAATCTCAGCACGGGTCGTTTGGAAAACATTGAGGCGATCGGTGCGAAGGTTGATTTCATCAGAGGCGATCTCGCCAACGAAGCAACCGTTCGCAAGGTAGTCGAAGACGTGGAAATAGTTTTTCACGAGGCCGCGTTACCATCTGTGCCTCGCTCGGTTGCGAACCCTCGCGAAACTCACCTTGCTTGTGTTGAGGGGACTTTCAATCTTCTGTTGGCGGCGAAAGAAAAACGGGTGCGGCGCTTGATCTACGCAGCGTCGAGCTCAGCGTATGGTGACCAGCCAACTTTGCCGAAGGTCGAATCGATGCGACCAGAGCCTCTTTCGCCTTACGCAGCGGCAAAACTTGTCGGAGAATACTACTGCCAGGTCTTCACGCGAACCTACAATTTCGAAACGGTCTGCCTTCGCTACTTCAATGTCTTTGGCCCTCGCCAGGATCCGAGTTCGCCCTACTCCGGTGTAGTCTCGCGGTTCATCGATTTCCTGGCGAAAGGAGAGCGGCCAGTGATTTATGGAGATGGCGAGCAGACGCGCGATTTCACTTACATATCCAACGCAGTTGACGCCAACATGCGGGCCGCCGAAGCGGACAAGGGGATAGGAGAAGTAATCAACATCGCCAACGGGGAACGCGTAACAATCAACCATCTCTTTCAACTTCTGAGAGCGATCACTGGCCGTGACGATGTTAAGCCCGAATACCAGGAAGCGCGGACCGGCGACATCCTGCACAGCCTCGCGGATATCAGTCGCGCCCGAGAGTTACTGGGGTATGCGCCAACGGTTGGCTTAGCACGAGGCCTGCAAGCAACTGTTGAATGGTTTGGCCGGGCTTAGGATCAATGGCCCTGCGAAAGCTTGCCAATCAGCGAGAACATTGGCATGTACATCGCAACCACAATCGATCCGATGGTTACTCCCAGAAATCCAATCAAAGCAGGTTCAATCAAAGTGAGCAGGTTGGCGATGGCCGAGTCGACTTCTTGTTCATAGAAATCCGCGATCTTGCCGAGCATCGCATCGAGCGCGCCCGTCTGCTCGCCGATACCCACCATTTGAGCAACCATGTGTGGAAAAACCTCCGCAGCCCGCAAAGGCTCGACGAAACTCTTGCCCTGCTCGACGCCCACGCGAATGTTTACTATGGCCTCTTCGATCACCATATTGCCGGCGGTGCGTGCGGTGATGTCCAGTGATTGCAAAATCGGCACGCCGGAAGACAAAAGCGTTGACAGCGTTCGTGAAAAGCGCGCGATCGCGATCTTCAGCAGGATCGAGCCGATGATGGGCACCTTGAGCAGCAATGTATCGATTCGCTTTCGCCCCTTTGGAGTTTTGTAGTAGAAGTGGATGGCCACGGTGACGCCAATGATGAGCACCAAAATGCACAAACCGCCCCAGCCGGCGAGGAAGCTGCTAATGCCAACCACGATACGCGTCGGAAGTGGCAGCGGCTCGCCTGGGCCCAGCAGGCCCATGAAGATATTCTGGAACTGTGGAATAACCACGATCATGATCACTGCGACTGCGCAAATAGCGAGCAGGATCACCGCGGCCGGATAGATCATCGCCGAGACCACATCGCGCTTTAATTTCACGATCTTTTCGATAAACGTTGAGAGTCGCTGCAGGATTAGATCGAGAATACCGCCGGTTTCCCCAGCTTCGACCATGTTCGAATAGAGCTGGTCGAATACACGAGGATGACGGCTCATCGCGGCGGCGAGGGTAGAACCTTCCTCGACGTCCTGCCGCACTTGTGCCAGCACTTGCTGGAAGTACTTGTTCTGTTGCTGCTGCGCAAGAATGTCCAGGCATTGGACCAGCGGCAATCCGGCATCGATCATGACCGAAAATTGGCGCGTAAAGATCGCCAAGTCCTTCGAATTGACTTTCCTGCGGCCGGCCAGCTTTGGGATTCCGATCTCTCGGCCTTTTTCTTTCACCGAAGTCAGAGTCACTTGTTCGCGGCGGAGGATCTGCCGCAGAGCCTCGCGGTTGTCAGCGACGCGCTCGCCCGCCACGATCTCGTTCATCCGGTTGCGACCTTTAAAAACGTAGGTTGGCATTTCTCAGCACTCCGTTTCTGGGTATACAAGGTTCGTTGTCAGTTCTCTCATTTGACGAGCGTAAATGTTCCCGCCAACAGCTCAGAGGGGGCGTCACCTATCTCCTTGGAGCAACTCGGCCCGGCTGTTCGTAGGTTCCGGCTTGCACACCGTGTCTCGGTTGCGAACCGTTTCCGTTGTTTATGCCGGCGCCCCGCTCGATTAAGTCGCGGAGTTCATTAACATTGGACGTGCGCTGCATGGCTACATCTCTGCTAATCAGGCGCTTGTGAAAGAGCGTTGCCAATGACTGATTAAAAGTTTGCATCCCATGGATGTCTTGCCCGGTTTGCATCATCGAATAAATCTGATGAACCTTGTCCTCGCGAATAAGATTCCTGATAGCCGAGTTGGGAATCAGAATTTCCATCGCCAGTACTCGGCCGCGGTTGTCTGCGCGCGGAAGAAGTGTCTGGCAGAGAATGCCTTCCAGCGTCAGCGACAACTGGGCGCGCACTTGCGCCTGTTGCATTGAGGGGAAGACATCGATGATGCGATTAATAGTTGAAACGGCCGAGTTCGTGTGCAGAGTAGCGAACGTCAGGTGGCCGGTCTCGGCGATCCGCAACGCCGATTCGATGGTTTCGAGATCGCGCATTTCGCCGACCAGAACGACATCAGGATCCTGCCGCAGCGCAGTGCGCAACGCCTGAGCAAAGCCCCGCGTGTCAGCGTTCACTTCGCGTTGGTTCACGATGCAGTTCTTGTGGTTGTGAAGAAACTCGATCGGGTCTTCGATGGTAAGAATGTGCTCGTGGCGCTCCTTGTTTATCTTGTCGATTACCGCTGCCAACGTCGTCGATTTACCGGAACCCGTGGGGCCGGTAACCAGCACCAGCCCGCGCGGCTTGTTGCAGAGGTCTTTCACGATGGGCGGCAGACCCAAATCCTCGAATGACCTGATTTCATAGGGAATCGCCCGGAACACTGCTCCGACGGCGCCGCGCTGGTTGAAAATGTTGGCGCGAAAGCGAGACAGGCCTTTGACACCGAATGAAAAATCAAGCTCCAGGTTCTCTTCGAAGCGATGTTTCTGCGCGTCAGTGAGCACCGAATAGGCCAGTTGTTTTGTCTCTGAAGACGTGAGGGGGCGATAGCCGTCTAGTGGCCGAATTTGGCCGTCAACGCGGACCAGCGGCGGCGTGCCTGTCGTTACGTGCAAGTCCGAGCCGCCAAGCTCGGAAAGCTTGTGTAGCAGCTCTGAAAGAGAAACTTGTAGTGGATTTTCCATGATCTCTTTTTCCCTTAGCGGAAGAGTGGCGCCTCGAAGAACCCGCTGGCATGAGTGAGGGCGAGTCACTTAGCGGCGCTGCGATTTGCCTCCATCGGACGGAAGTTGGAAAGAAATAACTCGGCATCGGCGGCGAGCTTTTCGGTGAAGCTGCCGGCGGTGTGCGTCGTAAGCGAGTATATACGGCCGTCGATCTCGGCGAAATAAAAGTTCCAGACCTGCTCTGGTTTGCCGTCGCTGGTTGCAGGGGTTTGGGCGATGACTTGAAAGACGCGGCGGCCGCGAATCTCGCGCTGGCGATCGTTGACCACCCAGCCGCCGGCGCTGACCATCTTGTCGATGACGGTGCGTCGCAGATCGGTGAATGACATCCCCCCTAACGTGTTTCTCTGCTCGCGTCCGATTGCCTGGTTCCCGTTTGCCGAAGCGGGAGCTGCGACTGCCAGCGTTGCATGGGCCTCGGGCATACCGTTCGGCGGGGTAATGCGGAAACTCGAAGCTCCATTGCTCATGGATCCGGGCGACCAACCGTCGGGCAAGGGAACAGCTAAGGCGCCATCACGATAGAAGCCCTCCGGAAGTGCCAACGGAGCCGGCAAAGTTACATGATTGTCAGAAGCCCCTGCCGGCGTTGCAGGCGATGCGCCAGTTCGTCGCATTGCCAGTAGCTCGCGCCTTCTCGCCAGAAGTGCCTGACGGCGGCGCACCAATGCGCGGTGTCGGCGCCACCAGGCCCTCGAATGACGGACGTGATGCGAACTCGACGCAAACTGAAATCTCAGGTTATGCGCCGTCGAAGTTGCGAACGGAAGCATAACGACCAGCGAAGCCAACAAACTTAAAGAGAGAGCGATTCGACGTAACATATGTCACCCCTTTTCAGGCCACCGTCTCGCGGAGAACTTCCTCGATGGTGGTAATTCCGTTTCGTACCTTTTGTAGACCCGACTCGCGAAGTGTAATCATGCCATCTTCGATCGACTTCTTCCGAAGCTCGAGCGCGGATGCGCCAATTAGAATCAGTTCGCGAATCTCGTCAGTTACTTCCATGACTTCGTAAAGACCAATTCGGCCTTTGTAGCCGGTGTCGTTACAACTCGGGCACCCGCGCCCTTTGTACGTCTTGATCTTGCGGGCCTCTTCGGGCGAGAGACCGATTTCGACAAGGGCTTCGACCGGCGTCGGATGGTCTTTCTTGCAATCCATGCAGATGCGCCTAATCAGGCGCTGGGCTTGAATGAGATTCACGCTGGTCGCGACGAGGAAGGGCTCGATTCCCATGTTCATAAGGCGGGAGATTGTCGAGGGAGCGTCGTTGGTGTGAAGCGTGGAGAGTACGAGGTGGCCGGTGAGCGCGGCCTTGATGGCGATCTCGGCAGTTTCAAAATCGCGAATCTCGCCGACCAGCACGATATTCGGATCCTGACGCAGGAATGAACGCAACGCCGCCGCGAAGTTCAAGCCGATCTGCTCTTTCATCTGCACCTGGTTGACGCCTACCAGATTGAACTCAACCGGATCCTCCGCGGTCATGATGTTCGTACTGACCGTATTGAGCGATTGCAGCGCCGAATACAGCGTGTTGGTCTTACCACTTCCAGTCGGCCCGGTCACAAGGACCATTCCGTATGGCCTCGCAATGTTACGTTGAAACTTGACCAATGAATCGGGCTCGAAGCCGAGATTCGTCATGTCCAGCATCAGTTTCTCTTTGTCGAGCAAACGAAGCACAACCTTTTCGCCGAAGAGGGTCGGCAAGGTTGAAACGCGAAAGTCGAGTTCGCGGGAGCGAGAGTCTACCTTCATTCGCACCTTGATGCGGCCGTCCTGAGGTAGGCGCTTCTCCGAGATATCCAGCTTCGCCATAATCTTAATGCGCGAGATCAGTGCATCGCGCATCTTCAACGGCGGATGCATCACATCGTAGAGCACGCCGTCAATGCGGAAACGAATGCGCAGCTCCTTTTCGTACGGCTCGACGTGAATGTCTGAAGCTCCGCGCCGCAACGCGTCGACGAGGAGCACATTGACTAGACGCACCACGGGTGCGTCTTCGCTCATGCGTGTGAGGCTGGAAAGATCAATCTCTTCGTTGTCTTCGAAGACTTCGACCTCGCTGGCGAGGGACTCTTGATCGAAGTCGAGACTGTCGAGTGAAACAAGGTCAGCGTGAGAGAAGCCATTGCCATTATTGCCTTCAACCGCCAGGTCGGGCGCGACAGTGGCGAGTTCAATCTCGCGCGAGGTGCTGTAGTACTTCGCGACTGCGGCCTGCACACTGGCCTCGGCGACAACGACCGGCTCGACGTTCAGGCCGGTCATGAACTTTATATCGTCCATCGCAAAGACGTTAGTGGGATCGACCATTGCAAGCGTGAGCGTGGCGCCTACACGCGACAAGGGTAGGACAGAGTATTTCTGCGCTACCTCCTGTGGGATGAGTCGAAGAACGGAATCATCGATGTCGAAAAGTTCTAGGTTGACCGAAGGAATGCCGTACTGTCGCGACAACACGGCGGTGATCGTATCGTCGGAGACTAGCCCCAGCTTTACCAGGTTAAAGCCGAGCCTACCGCCATGCTCACGCTGGTAATCCAGCGCTTGCCGCAAATGCTGTGGACTGATTAGGTTCTCGCGGACGAGAATTTCGCCGAGTTTAGCCGACATTTTGTTCGCGGTTCGTTTTTCCGGTGTATGCCGAAAGCAACAACGAGACTTAGAAGCGGTGGGATTGGGCCGGGACTGGACGTAAGCCAGGGCCCGATACAGAGCAAGCGACGGCGCACAACACCGTTGCGTCTTGCATCTTAGCGTTGAACTCCGCTCAGTGTCAACAAAATGTTGGCCCTTGCCAACGGTGGGCCGGCCGGAGGCAGTGGTTGGCACTCCGAAGAACCCTTTATACCGCTTGCCGTGCAAATCGTCTGAGGGCAGTGGTCTTACCGGCGACCTTGGCAGTTGGGCCGGTGGTAAGTAAAGTTCTTGACATTCAGAATATGCTCCGATAGGATGCCGCGCGCATAAGAGCCTAAGGGTCGCTGGCGCGTTCCAACCTGCGCAATGGCATGCCAGTGAGGTGGTAGTACGAGTCCGGGGAAGGTTTGTGAGTCGCTAGTTTTAGGGTGTGCCGCGCGAGGACCCGGAGTTAGTCGGGGGTTACAGCGGTCAGACCAATATATAGGACATCCCCGCGCTTAGCGGTCGGATCGCGAAGCCGGCTTATTGAGTTCGGGAGGAGATGACGATGGCCAGGTTCCAGTTTGGACGTGAAGCGGCTTTGGTTGCGGCGTTATTGATGCTAATTCCCGTGGTCACCGCTGCGCAGGAGTTTCGAGGCTCGATTACGGGCAAGGTTACGGATCCGAATGGCGCTGTGGTTCCCGGCGCAACGGTCTCTGTTAAGAACACCGAGACCAACAGACAAGCGACGACGAGTACCAACGGAGACGGCAGTTATGATTTCCCCTTGTTGATTCCGGGCAAGTACGCATTGAGCGTGACGGCCCAGGGGTTCAGCGCTGCCACGCGCGACGGAATAGAGATCCGCGTGGGCGACAAATTGACGCTCGATGTCCAGCTGCAAACGGTTGGGGTGACAGGGATGGTCACGATAGTCGCCGGCAATGCGCTCGAGACTGGTTCCGTGAGTACCGGCGCGACGATCGAAAGAAAGCAAATCGCTGAGTTGCCTTTGTCGGAAGGGACGGCTTACCAGTTGGCTACGCTGGCGCCCGGCGTTGTCTACACTGGCAATCCGCAGTTCACCGCGCCTATCTCGAATGGCAATCTCGCTGCATTTCGCTCGAATGGAGCGCCGGCGCAAAATCAGATTACTCTCGACGGCTCGCCCAACTACGCTTTCGATTTCGCAGTCGGCTTTTCGCCGCCGGCGGACGCGGTGCAGGAATTCAAGATCCAGACGAACACATTTGACGCTCAGCAGGGCTACTCGGCGGGTGCAACGGTCAACGTCGTGGTCAAGAGCGGAACGAACAATCCGCACGGTTCAATTTACTATTTCAACCGTGACCGTAGTCGCACTGCCAATAATTTCTTCTCGAACAGAAGCGGGCAGGCTCGTCCGGTGAGGACATATCATCGGTTCGGCGGCGTATTGAATGGACCTGTCTACATACCGAAGCTCTACGATGGTCGCAACAAGACCTTCTTCCTTTTTTCGTACGAGCGGCTGCTGGACAACACGGCTGAGCCACAACTGTTTTCCGTGCCCACGGCGGCGATGCGCAACGGCGACTTCTCGGGGTTGATCACCGACCGCACGAACGTTGCAAACTCCGCGAACACGATCATCTACAACCCGTTTACGGGAACGACCAGTGGTAGCAACGTGGTGCGCACCTCCTTTGGCTGTCCTACTTCCGGAGCGGTTCCGGCGGCTTGCAACATAATTCCCTCAAGTCTGTTCAAGCCGGTGGCTGTGGCGCTGCTCAAGTATTATCCGTTGCCGAATGCCGCTGGCACTGCGAACGGCACTCAGAACAACTATTTCTCGAACGTGATCCGGCACGAAAAATACCGAGCGTGGCTTACCCGGCTCGACCACGAGATTAGCGACCGCCAATCAATCTTTGGGAAGTACTATCACAGCTTCAATCCCGAAGACCGCTATGACTGGGCTCAGGACTCACAGAGTAGTTTCATTAACGGCATCTCGGTCACTCAGGGCTTCGAAGATCGGACCAACGACGGAGGAAACGTCGATTACACCAACATGTTATCTTCGACAACGGTTTTTGATCTTCGCGCGAGCTTTAACAAGTTCACTCAGGAGCGGCATCCCGCTTCCTCGCTTGATCCGTCCACTTTGCCGTTTAGCACCCAGGCCCTTGCCGCGTTTCGTGGGTATCAATATTTTCCGATGATCGAGATCAGAAATCTGGACGCGATTCGGCCGATTCGTGCGAACCTTGGCTCAATGCGGTCCGATTGGAATGCCGGCAGGCTGCGTCCGTTTATGATGGGCTCAGTTCAGCCGATGTTGACGAAGATCTTCGGCAACCATAGCGCAAAGTTTGGCTGGGACCTGCGTATCGTGCGAGAAAACTTTATCAGCAACGGGTATCAGGGAAGCCGTCTTTTCTTTGACGGCACTTACACCAGTCCGGGTTCCAACTCAAATGCGACCGCACGCAACGCTTTCGGCCGCGACATCGCGGCGTTCCTGCTGGGCACGCCCACGGCTGGCTCCGGCTCGACTGCCAGTCAGATCGATAACTCGATCAATTACTCGGTCCAGTCTGTCTATCACGGATTTTTCTTCCACGACGATTGGCGGATCACGCCTAAGCTCACCTTGAATCTGGGACTGAGATACGAACTTGAGGGAGGACTGACTGAACGCTACAACCGCCTGCAGCGCGGGTTCGATCTAACAACGGCAAGTCCGATCGACGCAGCGGCGCGCGCCGCTTACACCACTGCGTACAACGCTAACCCGGCTAATTTCCTTCTGCCACCCGATCAGTTCCACGTAATCGGCGGCTACCTTTACGCCGACGGCAACAATCGCGCGGGATGGACCACCGACCGCTCGAACTACGAGCCGCGCTTCGGTATTTCATATGCGGTGAACCAAAGAACTGTAGTCCGCGGCGGCTTTGGAATTTTTATGGCCCCTCATCAAAGCGAGATTCAGACGCTTGGTCTTCAAACCGGCTTTGCCGGCACGACTCCGTTTGTCGCCACGAACAATAATGGTCTGACATTCGTGGGAAGTTTGACTAATCCATTTCCCAGCGGAGTTGCCGCGTCACCCGGCGCGAGCCAGGGTTTGCTGACAGCCAACGGAATCGATGTAGGCACATCGGACGCGCCCGCACTTCCCGTGAACCGAAAGAATGCCAAGTTCGCGCGAATCGTCGTCGGGATCCAGCGAGAGCTTCCGGCCCATTTCGTTGTCGAAGCGAACTTCGTAACGGCGTGGGGCTATGACATGCCCGTTAATCGCAATCTCGATTTCGTTCCCAGATCGTTTCTCGCTACGAATCCAAACGCGGACGGGACGGTCAACACGCTGCTGATCTCCGCGACGATTCCCAATCCATTCAAGAACCTCTTGCCGTCAACCAGTCCCTTCAATAGCTTGAATACCATTACGCGGGCGCAATCGCTGTTGCCTTTCCCGGAGTTCACGAATCTCTGGATTCAGCAATACAACGGCACGAACCGCTACAACGCCTTGCAGCTTCAAGTATCGCAGCGCTTCTCGAAGAACCTCACGTTCAGCGCTTCGTATACTCGCTCGCGGTTGCAGGAAAGGTTGGCCTACCTCAATCCTTCGGACACGGAGTTGGAGAAGCGCATCTCGCCCGACGACCGGCCCGATCGTTTCACTCTGTCCGCGGTTTACCTCTTGCCGTTCGGGAAAAACCAACGATTCGGCCGGAACGCGAACCGATGGCTTAATGCGATTGTGGGCGGGTGGCAAGCGGCCGGTACCTACGAATGGCAACAGGGCGAACCTTTCCTGCTGAGCCCAACCCAGGTTTGGTACTACGCCGGAGACGTCAGCCAGTTGAAGGCCCTCACCGGACAAAATACCGGGCAAGGTCAAAAATACGGAATCGATGTCTCGGCCTTTACGATTCCTCTGGTCAATGGCGCCGGCATCGTTAGGCTCAATAGTTTCAATACCGGGTTGCGCAACGTGCCCACAACGCTGACGGGCATGCGCAACCAGCCGTTCCTGAACGTCAATCTTTCGCTCTCGAAGAGCTTTAATTTTAGCGAGAGAACGAAGCTGCAATTCCGAGCCGAAGCGATCAATGCCTTCAATCACCCATACTTCGGAAATGGAATTGGTATCGACCCGAGCAACGCCGCAACGTTCGGCATCGTGATCACGCAACGAAACAACCCCCGCGACATACAGTATGGAGTGAAGTTCGTCTTCTGATGACTTTCACGCTGGTTAACTCGCGATCAAAACTTGAGCCGTCTCTGAAGACTCAGATTCAGGACGGCTCAAGTCAATGAACCGGGATCCCGGTACATACTGGGAAGGCTCGGGCGAACGAAGTGAAAACCGCATTCTATCTTGGCCTTCTGTGTCTTGGTCTGGCGACGCCTTTAGCCGCGGTGCGAGCCTCGGGGAGACTCGATAGCCTGGGCGCCGGCAAACGCTTCGCTTCGTCTCGCAGAGAGTCAGGCAAGAAGGATCGCTACTCACTCGTTGTCGCGGCCGATGGCACGGGAGACTTCACCAGTGTTCAGCAAGCGATCGATCACGTTCCCGAATACAACATGCATCGCTTTGTCATTCACATCAAGCCCGGCACATACAAGGAGCAGGTGAAGCTTTCGCAAACGAAACCTTTCATCACGCTTCAGGGTGAAGACGCGTTGAAGACTACGCTGACTTTCAATCTCAGCGCTACGATATCAGGAGACACGAGACTTTCATACAGCACTTATGTCGGTAGTAGTGACTTTCGCGCTGAGAACCTTACATTTGAGAACACCTGCGGCACTGGTTCGCAGGCTGTCGCCGTTTACGTCAATACCGATCGCGCTGTCTTTCGCAACTGTCGCTTTCTTGGCTGGCAGGACACGCTGTTCGCGCACGGTGGGCGGCAGTATTACAAAGACTGCTATGTCGAAGGTCACGTCGATTTCATCTTCGGAAACGCGACCGCGGTTTTCGAAAGCTGTCACATTCACAGCAAGGGCCAAGGTTATGTGACGGCGCATTGGTGCATGAGCGATGCCGAAACGAACGGTTACGTGTTTCTGCATTGCAAATTGACGGGCGCGGAAACTGGTAAAGGCGTCTACCTCGGGCGTCCGTGGCGGCCATACGGGCGCGTGGTGTTCATCGAATGCTGGATGGATGCGCACATCAAGCCTGAAGGCTGGGACAACTGGCGTGACCCGGCGCGGGAAAAAACTGCGCGGTTCGCCGAATACAAATCGAGCGGGCCGGGCGCGAATCCTTCTGCACGCGTGCCGTGGTCAAGACAACTGAACGAGGAAGAGATTCAGTCTTTCGCCACGAAGACTTTTCTTCGCGGCGTAGATGGGTGGAACCCAACGAAGTGGTAATCAAGTGAAAGGGACGCATCGGACAGCAGTGGCGTTGTTGCTCGCGGCATTTTGCTGCGCCGGGCCAGCGCTGGTTCGCGGCCACGCCGTGCTGGCTGCGAATACTCCAATCAAGTGGCACGATGCGCTCAGGCAAAAAAGCGGACTGGTACAGCAGCAGTGAAGCGGTGCACATCGCCGATAACGTAATCCTTTATCAACGCGACTCAGGCGGATGGCCGAAGAACATTGACATGGCGACGGTCCTGACCGAGCCGGAGCGCGCCACGCTCGCCAGCGAAAAGCACGCAGACGACTCTACGATCGACAATGGCGCGACTTATACTCAATTGATTTTTCTCGCGCGCGTTTACGCGGCGAAGAGTGCGGAGCGACACAAGGAATCTTTTCTCAGAGGCGTTGATTACTTGCTCAAGGCTCAGTACGACAACGGCGGTTGGCCGCAGTACTATCCCCGTCTGACTGGTTATTACCGGCATATTACCTTCAACGACGACGCGATGATCGGCGTGACGCAACTCTTGCGCGACATCGCCGCGAAAAAGCCCACCTATCTCTTCGTGGACGAGACGCGGCGCGCGCGCGCGGCAACAGCCGTCGCGAAAGGCATCGAGTGCATTCTCAAAACCCAGGTTATCGTTCGCGGGAAGCGCACTGTGTGGTGTGCGCAACATGACGAAGTAACGCTCGCTCCCGCACCTGCGCGAACGTACGAGCCGATTTCGCTGAGCGGACAAGAGAGCGTCGGCGTCGTGCGTTTCCTGATGGAAATCGAACATCCGGGCGCGCGCGTCATCGATGCAATCGAATCCGCCGTGGCGTGGTTTAAGAGCGCCGAGATCAACGGCATTCGTTGGATCGAAAAAGCCGATGCGACAAAGTCGCGCGGCTTTGATCATGTGGTTGTCGCAGATCAAAGTGCGCCGCCGCTGTGGGCGCGGTTTTACGAGATCGATACGAACCGTCCGTTCTTCAGCGGTCGTGACAGTGTGATCAAATACAACGTCGCCGCGATCGAAGACGAGCGCCGCAACGGATATCGCTGGTACACGGACGCGCCGGCAAGGCTCATCGACAAAGACTATCCGGCGTGGCTAGCGAAGATGAGAGCCGCGAAGACGGTGATGAATTAGGAGATAGTCGTTCATGTCGAATCGTCGAGAATTTCTGCAGACATTCCTGGCGAGCAGCGCGGGCGCGCTCGCGCTGGGCGAGTTGACGTCCACTCGGGCGCTTAGCGAAGTGTTTTCGTCATCGCTGCTGAACCCGCAGTCGGACGGGCCGTGGGAAATAATCGCTCCAGGTATTTTGGATCGCATCAAAGCACCCACCTTTCCAATGCGCGACTTTCCCGTGACCAGCTTTGGCGCGAAAGCTGACGGCAAGACGGATTGCACCGACGCTTTTCGCAAAGCCATCGAAGCTTGCAACAAGGCGGGCGGGGGACGCGTGCTGGTTCCCACAGGCGAGTTTCTCACTGGCGCCATTCATCTAAGGAGCAACGTCAATTTGCACGTTACCAAACGCGCGACGATCAAGTTCAGCCAGGATCCACGGAAATATCTGCCCGTGGTCTTTACGCGTTGGGAAGGCATGGAGTTGATGAACTACTCACCGTTCATCTACGCGTTCGAGCAGACGAACGTAGCGATCACGGGCGAAGGTGTAATCGACGGGCAGGCTGACTGTGAGCATTGGTGGCCGTGGAAAGGCCGGACTCAATGCGGTTGGAAGAAAGGCGATCCCGATCAAAGCAAAGCTCGCGCTCTGCTCTACGAATATGTGGCGAAGGGCGCACCGGTCAACGAGCGCGTATTCGGCGACGGCAGCTTTCTCCGGCCGCAGTTCATTCAGCCCTACCGATGTCAGAATGTTTTGATCGAAGGCGTCACGCTCAGGCATTCGCCCATGTGGCAGATTCATCCGGTGCTTTGCACCAACGTAACCGTGCGCGGCATAAACATCGAGCGCGAAGCAAACGCCACCGGCCAGACCGGTCCGAACACGGACGGCTGTGATCCCGAATCGTGTCGGGATGTGCTGATCGAAAACTGCGTGTTCGCCACGGGTGACGACTGCATCGCGATCAAAGCCGGGCGAAACAACGACGGGCGGCGCGTCGCAGTGCCCTCCGAAAACATCGTCGTTCGCGGCTGCCGAATGAAAGATGGACACGGCGGGATCACTGTCGGGAGCGAAATTTCCGGTGGCGTGCGGAATGTATTCGCGGAGAATTGTCGACTGGACAGCGCTAATCTGAACATCGCGCTGCGCTTCAAAAACAACGCGCTGCGCGGCGGTCTACTCGAGAACTTCTATTTCCGAAGCATCGAAGTTGGTCAGGTGTCCGACGCCGTGCTGACGATCGACTTCAATTATGAAGAGGGCGAGAAAGGTCCGTTCACGCCAGTCGTTCGCAACGTCGTCGTCAGCAATCTGCTGAGCGGCAAGAGTGCGCACGTGCTCGACCTGCAGGGCTTCAAGCAAGCGCCGATCTACAACGTGCGCCTGGAGAACTGCACGTTCGACAACGTCGCGAGCGGCAACATCGTGAAGAATGTCCAGGGCCTGGAATTGCGGAACGTACGCATTAACGGAAAGCTGGTCACGGAGATCGGACGAAGGAATGTTGGGGACAGCAGGCCGGAGCAAGTAGTTTTTGCCGCCGCGAATTGAAGCCTTTGAAGGAGTCGTCTCCGTCTGGTGACCGAAGCCATGAAATTCAAGATCGCGATTCTGCTGCTGAGTAGCGTTCTGATCGGCGAGCAATTCGCGCGGGCGCAGAGTGGAGCGATTACGATTTATCTCGCGGGCGATTCGACGATGGCGCAGAAACTGCCCGAGAAGCGGCCGGAGACCGGATGGGGCGAGATGCTCGGAAAGTTTTTCCGGGACGGCAAAGTGATCATTGAAAACCATGCGCAGAACGGCAGAAGCACCAGAACGTTTATCGCCGAAGGGCGGTGGCAGGCGATTATCGATAAGCTCCGAGCGGGCGATTACGTCTTTATCCAGTTCGGACACAACGACGAATCGAAAGAGAAGGTCGATCGCTACACACCGCCGGCCGATTATCGAAATAACTTGATCAGGTTTCTTTCGGAGGTTCGGGAAAAGCATGCTTTGTCAGTTTTGCTAACGCCCGTGATGAGAAGACGCTTCGACAGTAATGGTAACGTACAAGATACGCACGGAGAATACCCGGACATCGTGCGCAGCGTCGCGACGGAATACAAAGTGCCGCTGATTGACATGCACCGCCGCAGCGCAGCCGTGCTCAAACAATATGGCGCGGAAGATTCGAAGAAACTGTTCCTGTGGGTCAGACCGGGCGAGAATGCAAACTATCCAAACGGGATTGAAGACAACACGCACTTCAATCCGCAGGGCGGAAGCACGATGGCAAGGTTGGCCGTCGCCGGAATCCGAGAGTTGAAGATCGATTTGGCGCTATATCTTAAGTAGAAGGAATGTATCCTGGTCGCGGAAAGTTCGACGAGCAAAACTATGGCTAGAACGGAATCGAAGATTTTTGAAGCGATTGATCCCGAGGGACACGAGGCGACTTCGGAATGGGTGATCGAGAAGCTGCGTGACATGATCCATCGCGGCGAGTTGCGGGCCGGCGATCGCCTGCCACCGGAACGCGATCTCGCCAAGCTCTTTCGCGTCAGCCGCCCCACTCTGCGCGCCGGAATTCGCTCACTCGCCGCAGTGGGCGTGTTGCAATCGCGTCAGGGATCAGGAACTTTCGTCGTTCAGGCCGACGAGTCACCGGCGCTCGACAGCAGTCCACTCCGCCTGATGGCCGCCCTGCACGGACTAACGCCGGCGGAGATGTTCGAGGCACGACAGTCGCTCGAGATGGCGATCGCCGGACTCGCCGCTGAACGAGCGACTAGCGATCAGATGGCTTCGATGTCCGAAGAGATCGCGGGAATGTACGCTTCGCTCGACGAGCCGGAACAGTTCCTGGTTCACGACATGGCTTTCCATCAGACGGTGGCCGCCGCTTCGGGCAATCGCATCCTGACGGCGCTTATGAATATGGTTGCCACCATTTTGTTCGATGTGCGGCGGAAGACAGTCAGAAATGCCACCGACCTGAAAGAATCCGCAGAGATGCATCGGGAGATCTACCGCGCCATCCGCGACCGAGATCCGGAAAGAGCGCGCGAGACGATGCACAATCATCTCTTACTCGCTCAGAGAGCGCAGGAGTCAGAAGCAGCAAACAATGGCCCTAACATGTGGAGCGGCAACGCCACTAAGCCCGAAGTGGATGCTGGTTCCAGTGTAGATGTTAATTGAGTGAGGAAGCGAATTGTCTGCCACGATCCAACAGGCTGCGAGGCGTCGAGTAGTCGGCGGCAACATTTGGTTGTGCCGGCCGGGCATTGATGACACGAAGTCGCTCAGAGATCTTCAAGCCCGGAAACTTGCTTATGAGGTGCTTGACTCCGAAGAAGCCGTGGGCAGAGCGATGCTCGAAGAGATTGAGGCGGCGGCGGGCTCTACTCAAGATGATCTGGTGATCGTCTTGCTCGGCGGTCGCGGCGCCCAGGCCTTGCATCGCCTTCTCGGCCAGATGGCGCTCACTGGCGAGAAGGATCGCCTGCTCAGCCGTCTGAATCTTTTCACGCAGGACGCGCTCGCGCCGATGCGCGCGACGAACAGTTTCAGTTTCGTGCGCGACTTCGAACGGCTTCTGGGTCCAGCCTTCTTTAGAAAGGTAAAAAGCTTTACCAGTATGCGCACCGACACGGAAGACCTTGAAGGCGAACTTATCGAGTATTTGGAGAAGCTGGCGTCGCTGGGCGGCATCGACATCTTCTTTCTCGGGTTGGGACCCGAAGCAAACGGCGCGTCACACCTCGCTTACATCAAACCGGGGTCGGGCGCCGGTGTGGGCGATTATGCCGGCATGATTCCGATCTCTTCGAGCATCCTCGAACACCACATCGCGAAGTTCAAAGCCGGGGGGAGCGTTACCAGCGACGCCGACGAGGCCGAGTGTCGCGCCGCGACGCACATTCTTACCCTGGGCCCGGCAACGATCTTAGCAGCACGGCGGATTGTTCAATCAATCGTGGACGCGAGCACCGCGCCCGCCAAGCGCGGGAGCTATCGTCGTTTGTTGGAAACTGAACTTTCCGATCACCCAGAGGAGCGCGCGGCACAGCTCGATGAGAATCCCGGGCTGTGGGTGCGTTTGCATCCAAACGTCTGTTCGTTGATTCTGCCGGACTTGCTGTCCGCATAAACTTACACGAAGCCATTCCCTCCACTCACTTGCATCCTGTCACTACGCATCCTGCTTTCTTAATCGAAAGTCGGTCTGTCCGCACTGGACAAAACATTCGGTAATATTCGATAATCTTCGCGGCTCGCTAAACCGGAGCGTTCGGCGCTGAAAATCGGAGGGACATAGATGGCTATCACAGCTCGCCAGCGAAGAGTATTTGATTACCTCTCGCACTACGTCGATGCGCATCAGGAGCCACCGACTATTGCCGAGATTGGAAAGCAGTTCGGCATGAGTTCATCGGCCAGCGTGCATCAGGTTCTCTCAATTCTGGAAAGAGAAGGCCTGATCAGACGGATTCCCAATGTCAGCCGCGGAATTGAAATCGTGCAGCGAGCGACAGCAGAAGAGAGGTACGAGATCCCGCTGCTCGGTGTCGTAGCGGCGGGTAAACCGATCGAAGCAGTGCTGAATTACGAGACCGTTAACATTCCCCGGGACATGCTGCGGCGCGAACGTATGTTCGCTTTACGCGTGCGCGGTGATTCGATGATCGATGAACAGATTAGAGACGACGATTACATCATCGTTCAGTCGCGGCAGACTGCTGAGAATGGCCAGACCGTGGTGGCGCTGATTGATGGCGCCGACGCGACGGTAAAGCGATTCTATCCGGGACGCAATCAAGTGCGATTAGAAGCCGCCAATCCACGCTATAAGCCGATCGTGGTAAAGCCGGCTGATCGTGTGCGCATTCAGGGTGTGGTTGTGGGCGTGATTCGCAAATATTGAATTGGTGATTTGTGAGAGCGGCAATTTCAAAGAAAGAGATCGAATCGGCGCTGGCAAGACGCTTCGGGAGTTCGCTGCAGCCGCGCGGGAAATCTTCATTTAAGACACTAACCACAGGCATCGCCGAGATCGATGCGCTTTCAAATGGACTTCCTCACAGCGCCATCACGGAAATTATCGGCACGACCTCGTCGGGGCGAACCAGTGTGCTGCTTTCTGTTTTGGCTCAGACGACGTGGGGCGATGAAGTGTGCGCGCTGATCGATATGAGCGACAGATTCGATCCGGCGTCAGCCGCACATGCCGGCATAGCGTTGGATCGCTTGTTGTGGGTTCGTTGCACGAACGATCTCGAGCGGGCGTTTAAGGCGACTGATCTGGTGCTGCAAAGCGGCGGCTTTGGCCTGGTCATGTTAGACATGGCTGATGTGGCCGTGCAGTACGCGCGCAGAATTGTCTCGTCGTGGTGGTATCGTTTCCGCCGCGCGATCGAACACACGCCCACTGCGTTGGTGGTAATAAGTCAGACCTCTTGTGTTCGTTCCTGCGCTTCGTTGAGTTTAGAACTGAAGAACAACTCCCTGGCATGGTCATATTCAACAAAGGCTTTTGAGACGACTTCGGCGTTAAGTGTAGATGGCACAAAACGGTCTGAAGAAACCCGGCTGGTTCTCGTCAGCGACCTGGGGCAGCGACATGAGAGCTTTGATTCTCCTTTAACCCATTCACTCCTTCTCCGCGGGACCGGCGTGCAAATGAATCAACGGAAGCCCATCGCCCATCCCCAGGTTGCGAAATTCAGGACCCACGCTACAACTGCATAGAGCGACCTTGACAGCGTTCGCGAATATTCGGTAATCTTCGCATACATTCGAATCGGGAAATTCCGCCGAAACAGCAGGGAAATCATGTTTGCCTGTATTTATCGCCAAAGTGTCTCTGACGAGCGCGCGAGCTCAGGTGGCAGTAATGAAACGCTGGTCGATTTAGCCTTCACCTTCTCGCCATTAGTTGAGCAAACATCGGCGGACACGGTGGTGCTGGACATAGAAGGTTGCGAATTAATGTTCGGAGCGAAACCTGGTTTCAGCGAGGCGCTGTGCAGCGAGGCAAATGCGATCAGGCAGCGTGCAGCGGAGTTTGGTTTCAGGGTTAATGTTGCCATTGCCGCAAATCCCGACGCAGCGATTCACGCAGCCAGGAACATTACCGGCGTGACGATGATTCCTACCGGGGCAGAACTCGCACATCTTGGTAACCTGCCATTAAGAGTACTCGATTATTCGCTTGCGGGAATTGAAACAGATCGCGCTGAAGAGATGCGAGAAACTCTCGCGCTCTGGGGCGTGCGCACGTTTGGTGAACTCGCGCGGCTGCCGCTGAAAGGAATTGCGCAAAGACTGGGACCGGAAGGAGTGCGGATACAAAAGCTGGCCCGGGGAAAGAGCGAGCGGCAATTAGTCCTGGTTCAACTGTCGCCTGGTTTCGAGCAGTCAATCGAGCTCGATCATCCTGTTGACGAGCTTGAACCTTTTTCTTTCATTCTGTCGCGTTTACTCAATCAGCTTTGTGCAAATCTGAAC
Organism: Pyrinomonadaceae bacterium; assembly: GCA_035545035.1. GTDB lineage: Bacteria > Acidobacteriota > Blastocatellia > Pyrinomonadales > Pyrinomonadaceae > UBA11740. The sequence goes on along the minus strand of DASZZL010000209.1, from coordinate 3,033 downwards.
GCGCAGGCGCTGGCGACGAGCGAGCTGCGCTTGCGAATGAAACTGGAAAATAGAACCGAGCATGAGCGGGCCATAACTTTGCCGGTGCCTATGCGCAATCCGAGAACGTTCCTGCGATTGTTCTTGCTCGACATTGAATCGCATCCGCCGCTGGCTCCCATCGTCGCGGTCACGATCGACGCTGAGCCGGTGCAGCCACGCGTGTTGCAGACGGGCCTGTTTATTCCGCTAGCTCCCGAGCCGGAGAAACTGGAAGTTACTTTAGCGCGGTTAGCAAAACTGTTAGGAGCAGAGAACGTGGGTTCGCCTGAACTTCTGGACACACATCGGCCAGACGCATTTCAAATGAAGCGCTTCGACCTTTCGCAGGGCCAGAAGAAATCAACTCGCAATCGGCAATTGGCAATTGGTAATCGGCAATGTGTCATTGGCTTCAGAAAGTTTCGGCCACCGTGTCGGGCCAAAGTGCACACCATGCATGGGCGACCGTCACAAATTAGCGTTCGAAATGCGGATCACTGCGCCATGCGCGGGACAATTGTGTGCGCGTCTGGTCCCTGGCGAACGTCGGGTGATTGGTGGCGCAAGGATGTGTGGGCCAGAGACGAATGGGATGTGGCGGTGGTCAGTTTAATCGGAGCACAAACGGAGATGCTGGGTCGGATTTATCGTGATTTGCAAAGTGACGAATGGTTCGTGGAAGGAATGTATGACTGAGGCCAGTGAGCAGTGAGCGGTTAGCAGTGAGCAGAAGCAATGATGGCCAAGTACGTCGAGCTACATAGTCGATCGGCGTTCAGTTTCCTGGAGGGCGCGTCGACGCCGGAAGAGTTAATCGGCGCCTGCGCTGAGCTGGAAATGCCGGTGATGGCGTTGCTGGATCGCGACGGCGTTTACGGCGCGCCGCGATTTCACATGGCCGCAAAGAAAAGTGGCATCAAGGCACACATCGGAGCGGAGATAGCAGTTTCAAGTTTCAAGTCCCAGGTTTCAAGTTCGAAAAACCGAGAAGAGTTTTATTTATCGTTGCTGGTAAGAAATCGCATCGGCTATCAGAACCTCTGTCGATTAATTACCTTAATGAAGCTGCGCGTGCCGAAGCATGCGAAGCCGGGAGAGTGTGCGGTGACTCCTGAGGAGTTGGCAGCGCATGCGGAAGGATTGGTTTGTTTGACTGGAGGAAGCGATGGGCCGCTGGCGATGGACTTTCACCGCAGAGACGCAGAGAGCGCAGAGGGGGCGCAGAGAACAGCCGAATGGTTGACCGATGTCTTCGGTAAAGGAAATGTCTACGCGGAGTTGCAGCGTCATTTCAATCGCGCGGAAGAAGCGCGCAATCATGCAGTGATCAAAGTCGCGCGTGGATTGAAACTGCCATTGCTGGCGACGAACGGCGTCGGTTATGCCACACGCGCGCAGCGGCAAGTGGCGGACGTGTTCACTTGCATACGCAATCACGTGCGCCTGGAAACTGCCGGCCGGCTGCTGGCGCTCAATTCAGAGCGACACGTGAAATCTCCTAAAGAGATGGTGCAACTGTTTGCCGATTTGCCCGAAGCGATTGCGAACACAGTCGAGCTTTCATCGCGACTGGAATTCACCATGCAGGATCTCGGTTACGAGTTTCCCAAATATCCGGTGCCGCCGGGCGAGACGATGACTTCGTTCCTGCGCCGGCGAACTTACGAAGGCGCGCGTTTGCGCTACGCAGGCCAGAATGGTTCACCGAGTTTCGCACGCGCGCAAAAGCAGATCGAGCACGAACTGGCGCTGATCGAGAAACTCAAACTCGAAGGCTACTTTCTGATCGTCTGGGACATCATCCAGTTCTGCAAGCGCAACAACATTCTCGTGCAGGGTCGCGGTTCGGCGGCAAACAGCGCGGTCTGTTATTCCCTTGGCATTACCGCAGTCGATCCAGTCGGCATGGAACTTTTGTTTGAGCGTTTTCTTTCCGAAGAGCGCGGCGAATGGCCGGACATCGATCTTGATCTGCCGAGCGAGGATCAGCGCGAGCGCGCGATTCAATATGTTTACGAACGGTACGGCAAGCTAGGCGCCGCTATGACTGCGAACGTGATTACTTATCGCGGGCGTTCGGCGGCGCGCGAAGTTGGCAAAGTTCTCGGGTTTGACGAAGACACCGTCGGGCGCCTGTCGAGTCTGGTTCACACATGGGAGTGGAAGGATCCGAAAGACACGACCGAGCGACAGTTCAAAGATGCCGGGCTCGATTTGCGCGACCGGCGTATCAAGAAATTCTTCCAACTTTACACGGCCGTTCAGGATCTGCCGCGACATCTGGGCCAGCATTCCGGTGGCATGGTGATTTGCCAGGGGCAGCTCGATTCGGTTGTGCCGCTTGAGCCGGCGGCGATGGCCGGCCGCGTCGTGGTGCAGTGGGACAAAGAAGATTGCGCCGACCTCGGCATTATCAAAGTCGATTTGCTGGGGCTGGGAATGATGGCCGTGCTCGAAGACTCGATTCAAATCATTCGCGACGATTACGGCGAAGAGGTTGATCTGGCGCATTTGCCACCAGACGACGAGGACGTGTATCACGCTTTGCAAAACGCGGACACGATTGGCATGTTCCAGGTTGAAAGCCGCGCGCAGATGTCTTGTCTGCCACGACTGCGGCCGCAAAAGTTTTACGACATCGTGGTGCAGGTGGCGATCATTCGGCCGGGGCCGATTGTCGGCAACATGGTGAACCCTTATTTGAATCGACGTTTGGGACGCGCGCCGGTTAAGTATGCGCATCCCGCGCTCGAGCCGGTACTCCGGCGCACGCTCGGCGTCCCGCTTTTTCAGGAACAGTTGCTGAAGATGGCGATGATCTGCGCGGGTTTTAGCGGCGGCGAAGCGGAAGAGTTGCGCCGCGCGATGGGTTTCAAGCGCTCGGAAGCGCGGATGCGCGAGATTGAAGTGAAACTGCGGCGCGGCATGGCAAAGGAGGAAATTACCGGCAAGACGCAGGACGAGATCGTGCAATCCATCGCTTCGTTTGCTCTTTATGGCTTTCCCGAATCG
>DASZZL010000208.1:0-4512 GCA_035545035.1 Pyrinomonadaceae bacterium | reverse complement strand
GCCACAGACAAGAATTTCGCGTGGCGCAGAACCTGCTATCTTAGCTGAGTGATTCGCGGCCGGGCAAGGTACGCTGTGACGCGGCGAGGTGTGGCAGGCTCGCCCCTCCCGTAATCGTTAGATCGAGCCGTTTCAAGCAGCTATTTGGCCGCCTGCACTCCGTCACGATAGAATGGCTTTGGTGCCCCTTTCGCGATTGGGCTCACTCAGTTATACTAGCGCCCCCCTGAAGGGCTAGAAAGGCTATGCCGGAAATCATCAGTCAGCTTCAGTCACTCCGCCAATCTGATACAGACGTAGCGCTTATCCTCGATCTCTACGAGGAAGTCGAGCGCGTGTACAAAGGCGCGCTTGAGGCGATGGGCGCAGGGACCCCAACTGCGGACGCCGTAAGAAACTCCGCCGACGTGACTATTTCATTCGAGCCAGGCGAATCAGCACACTCTCTCACGGTGCGACTTTAGATGGGCAAGACCTCAAAGGGTAAACGGCAACACAGGAGGAACATCCTGAGCAGCGATTCCGACGGCCCGCACGAAGCCTCCCCAGCCTGATCCCTCAAAGCTGGACAAACTGCCAATAGGTTATCAGGAAATACAGGACTACTATCAGGGTTTCGGTGAATCAACGCCCTTCATTCTCCGCAAAGAAACCTTCGTACGTATCGAAGCAATAACAGCAAGGCCTCTGATCTGTTACGTCGCGAAGACTAGCAATGTCGCTCCGTTACTCCCAACTTCTATCGACGATAGCGACCTCATAGGCTTTACCGATCTAATTCATTCAGTAAGCGGCAAGGCAGTTGACGTTCTCATCGAGAGTAATGGTGGATCTGCCGAAGCCGCAGAGAGGATCGTCCGTCTACTTCGCGCGCGATTCGAATCGGTCCGTTTTATCATTCCGGCAAACGCATACAGCGCTGCAACTCTCATCTGCTTCAGCGGCGATAGCGTTGTTATGGGATCAATCGCAACCTTCGGGCCTATCGATCCTCAGATTAATGGCATACCGGCACGAGCCATACTCCGTGCGTTTAAGACTTTGGAGAAGCGCCTGGCGGAAGAAGGACCGCGGGCATTAACGGCGTATGTTCCACTTATTTCAAAGTATGATCTTCATCTCTTTGAAATCTGTAAGAGTGCAGAGGAACTTTCGAAGGAACTGGCAGCCACTTGGCTTGGCGACTACATGTTGAAATGCCCAAGTGACGATCCTCGAGTATCAGCGATCGTCGATTATTTCTCGAACTATGACGAACACAAGAGTCATGGAAGAAGCATTGACCGGAGGAAATCTCAAGAGTTAGGCCTCGTTATTGAAAACGTCGAAGATACAAAGGGTTTAGAAGAGCTGATTCGCAGTCTTCACAATCAGTATGCGTTTTGGTTCGACAAAACCGGATTCGTCAAGATGTTCGAAGACGCAAGAGGCATTTCGTGGGGCAGACTTGCGCAGAACGTCACCGTCCAATTACCGATTGCATCACCTCCGCAACCGGGCCCGCCAGCCCGCACTAATTAGTAACGCGCCGACGCTTTTGCCGCCCAGTCTTTCGGGAATTGTCTTCCTTGTCACCCTTCTTGATACGGTCGAGAAGAACTGACGCGGGTTCGTCGTTCGGGTCTTGAGGAACGAGTTCGCCGCGGAAGGCTTTGGCGAGGATGGATTGAGTGAGCTTGTCAACGTGTGCTTTAGCCTTGCGGTAACGGGCTTCGAGCGCGTCGGCGGTTTTGAACAGTGCTTCGACGCGGCGAACGATTTCTTGCTGTTCGGCTAAAGCTGGAAGTGGGATCGGAAAGTTAGCGACATCCTTGAGACTTATATTCGCGCGGGCCACATCTACTTTCTCATCGTGCATGTGATCTATGACCGCTGGTGAATTGAGAACATTCAAGACATATTGCTTCTCAACGAATTCACGTAACCGGATCAACGCAACTGCCTGATTGATATTTGCTAACTCTTGTAATTCATAAATTGCTGACCTGCCGATAGAAGCTCCCACAATGTTCGTAAGCAAGTCACCAGATCTTAGGATTGACCGTTTCTGCAATTCATTGAACTTTGGTTCAACGAATTTCTTTGTATCAAGAAGCAGTCTTCCAGAACCTACGTTCTCGCTTGTCACAAAGAGAACTCCCCTCGTCGAATAGCTAATTCCTTGCCACTTAGGAGAAGCGCCTTTGGTAATCAACTCCGACAAGTTCTCCAACCTACAGCACACCCATCTGGCCGGGATTTCGCTGTTTTCTAGCAGCGCAGCATCGACGTTGTTCTTTCTAAGATAGCTTTCAGCAGACTCTAAGTTGGGATTCTGTTCCCGCCAATCAGCCGTCAACCGTCCCGAGCATGCAGCCGCGAGAACAGATTGCCGAAACCTTTTGAGAATGCGGGGGACATTTGCGAGTCGCGCTTGCGCCGCGTCGACGCGGCTCAATAGTCTTTCCAACTTCGCCGCGACGCGGCGTTGTTCGTTCAAGGGAGCAAGCGGAAACTCAATCTCGATCACGTCGTCGCGATTGAAACCCGTCTGGCAACTTCGCGAGTTTTGACCGACTTTGTCCTTGAACCACGGACCCATGAATAGATACTTGACGTAATTTGCGTCGAGTAGGTCGCGGGTGAATACGAGCTTCGCAAGCGCTACGTTGTACGCCCCTTCGAGGCCCGTGCAGATTCGACCAAGCGAATCGCTTGCGGAGGAACCACCGTAGCGAGCCACAAGAAGGTCGTCTCGCGTAGCCTTCTTTAGTCGATGGCTATCAGGAACGTAAGTGGGAAACGGTTTGTCGCCAAAGTCACGAATCTGAAGAAGGCGGACGTAGCCGCTTCGTGGTTCGTAGACAAACTCCGTCTTCGGCGGTTGTGAACCACCTTCGTAGTCAAGAATGTCGAGCATCTTTGTCCAGACCCAATTTTGTGGGAGTTCCATCATGCCGCGACTGCTTCCTCTTTCTCAATCAACGCCACGATCTCTTTCAAATCATCGACTACCGCTTCGAGCTCTGTGATCGCTTCGGCGGCTAAGTCCTGCGGTTCGGGCAAGTCTTCACTGTCTTCGAGTGATTCATCCTTAAGCCAGGTGATGTCGAGCCTGTAATCGCGCTTCTTGATCTCGCTGATGGAAAACTTGCGGAAGCGACCTTCCTCGCCCAGATCCTTTCGTTTACTTCGCCCGTTCGCATCATCGCCGTAACACTTTTCAAACTCGGCGAAGTGTGCGGGCGTGAGCGGTCGGTCTTTCTTTGTGATGCCGGGCACGTTCGAACGCGCGTCGAAAATCCAAGTCGCTTCGGTTGGATAGCCTTTCTGGAAGAAGATGACGTTGGCCTTGACGCCCTGGCTGTAGGGAGTGAAGGTCCCGCGCGGCAGACGCAACACCGTATGCACGTTGCAATCATGCATTAGTATCTCGAATACCTCGCCCGCCTTGCTTTCGAACAAGCAGTTGTCAGGGAGCACGACGGCGGCGCGGCCGCCGGGTTTCAGGATAGTCAGGATGTGCTGCAAGAAGTTCAATTGTTTGTTCGACGTCTCAATGGTGAAGTCTTCGCGATCAGGGGCCTGATTTGCGCCTCTGGTGCCGAATGGCGGATTCGTTAAGACCACATCAAAGCGACGGCCACTTGGCACTTCGTAGATTGCGTCGCCCAAAACAATCTCCGGCTCAAGCCCGTGAAGATAGAGATTCATCGACGCCAGGCGGCGGGGTCGCTCAACCAGGTCCTGTCCGAAGTAAGTCGTGCGCTTCACGCGCTTCGCAACATCGCGCTCCAGTGCTCCCTTTGTCTGTTGGATCAGCCACTCGTAGGCCGCGACCAGAAAGCCGCCCGTGCCGCAAGCCGGATCACCGATTGTGAATTCCTTGTGCGCCCGCGGGTCGGGTTTCATGCAACGGACGATTGATTTGATCAGTACACGCGGCGTGAAGTATTGACCTGCGCCTTTCTTGCCTTCGCTTGCAGCCTTCTCAAGCAGTCCTTCAAATGCTTCCGCCTTCACATCGACATCGAGATCGGTCCACTGAGTCTCATTGATGAGCGTCAGCATCCTCTTAAGATTTACCGGATTGTTAAAGCGCGATTGTGCTCCCGCAAAGATGTCGCCGAGCAAGCCGGGCTGTTTACCCAGCGTTCGCAAAACATCGACGTAGTGATCTGTCAGATCGGTTCCCGTCTGCTTGTAGAGCGTTGGCCAGTCACACTTCTTCGGCAGCTCAATCCCACGCTCATCTGCCATCTTAAGAAACAGAAGATAAGTAATCTGCTCGATGTAGTCGCCGTAGTCGATGCCATCGTGCCGAAGTGTGTGGCAGAAGCCCCAGAGTTTTTGAACAATGTCGCTCATGCCGCAATTGCCTCATTAAGGTCGTTAATAATGTTGCCGAGTTGGTTATTGAAAGTCTTGTTCGCTCGGCCCCAGCCGCCGAAGCGAGTGAATACCGGGACGTTCTCAAAGTCATCACGATCGATTGAAAGATTCTCAACTAAATGGTCGCGGATGCGATCAAGC
>DASZZL010000207.1:0-42523 GCA_035545035.1 Pyrinomonadaceae bacterium | reverse complement strand
GGCCAGCAACAGAATATTGAGATGATCGCCTGCACCATGTAGTTCGGAACAGTTGCCGTTCCGCCAGCCGGCGGCGGAGTCCAGTTTTGCGACATTTTTAGTCTCCTAAGTTTTTTTGAAATTCCACTGCGAAGCGTTTCTCAAATGAATGCGCCTGAAGCAATCGCCGTGATGTTAAGCAGCCGAAACCTGGCAGCGAACACGCCGGTTACTTTGGACGATATCCGACCTCCGGAACGCGTTTTTACCTGACTAGAGATGCAAACTGCGAAGCATAACTAACAAAAGAAGTGCTCGATTGTCAATCAAATTTGCGATTAATGAAGAGCACACGCGACTTGCCTGTCACACACAAGCCTATCGTTTGGTGCTCGCAATTGACTGGGCGAAGCCAGATAAGTGATAGTCTGAGCCGTCGCTCTGTAATCTTTGTGGCTCTGCCGCCAGACTCGGACATCGAGCCAGACCATGAAACAGATCCTCCAGAATAAGAAAACAGGTGACGTGAAGGCGACCGATGTCCCCGCGCCGGTTGCTCGGCCCGGATTCGTACTGGTGCGCACGGCAGCTTCGCTGATTAGCGCGGGCACCGAACGCGCGACCGTCGAAGCGGGCCAGAAGAGTCTCCTGGCCAGAGCGGTCGAGCAACCTCATCTCGTCAGCCAGGTAATTCAAAAGGCAAGGAGCGAAGGAATTCTTAACACGGTCGATGCGGTGCGCTCGAAACTCGGATCGCTAACGGCGCTTGGCTACAGCGCCGCGGGTACCGTCATCGAAGTCGGCAATGATGTGGGCAACTTTCATGTCGGCGATCGCGTTGCATGCGCCGGGGTGGGCTACGCTTCGCACGCGGAAGTCTTGTCAGTCCCGAAAAATCTCTGCGTGCGTTTGCCCGATCAAGTTAGCTTTGACGCGGCAGCCTTCAGCACGCTGGGCGCTATCGCCTTGCAAGGCGTGCGGCTGGCAGAGTTGACCCTGGGTGAATCAGTCGTGGTTATTGGACTCGGTTTGATTGGACAAGTCACGGTGCAGCTACTGCGAGCAAACGGCTGCCGAGTTTTCGGCATTGATCTCGATTCGAACAAGACTGAATTGGCCCGCCAGTTCGGCGCGGATGGCGTCTGCGCTCCCGACGATGACGCGAAGCGGCGCGTGATGGAATGGTCGCGCGGTCGTGGCGCCGACGCCGTTCTGATTACGGCAGCAACCTCATCGAATGCGCCCGTCGAGCTTGCCGGAGAAATTTCGCGAAAGAAAGGACGCGTGATCGCGGTCGGAGCTGTCGGGCTGAACATTCCGCGCCAGCCTTATTACGATCGCGAGCTCGTGTTCAAGATCTCGATGTCTTACGGGCCGGGCCGCTACGATCCGGAATACGAAGAGCGCGGCCACGATTATCCGATCGGTTACGTGCGCTGGACCGAGGGACGCAACCTCGAAGCATTCCTCGATCTACTCGCCGCAGGACGCGTCAAGGTCGAAGGTTTGATTACGCATCGCTTCAAACTCGAGCAAGCCGAACAGGCTTATCGGCTGATTACCGGTGAAGCGGACGAGCCGTATCTGGGCGTCGTCTTGCAATACGAAACCGGACGCGAGGTGGAACGACGAATTCCGATTGCGGCGAAGAAACCCATGACGTCTCCCGCAGCCAGGAGCGTTTGCGTTGGGCTGATTGGGGCCGGGAACTATGCGTGCGCGATGCTCTTGCCGCACTTCAAATCCGCGGGCGCCGAGCTGCAATCAATCGCGACGGCTTCGGGCGTGACCGCGCGCGAGGTCGCCGAGAAATTCGGATTTCGCTACTGCGTATCGGGCGCTGACGAAGTGCTCGCTGACGAAGAAGTAAACCTCATCGTGATTGCCACGCGTCACGATTCCCATGCTGAGCTGGCGCGGCGCGCGCTTGAGCGCGGGCGTCATGTCTTTGTCGAGAAGCCTCTCGCGTTGAATGATGACGAACTGGAAAGTGTGATCGCCGCTGCCGCGCAATCAGATGGCGAGTTGACCGTCGGTTACAATCGCCGCTTCTCGCCGCTGGCGCGCGCGGCAAAGGAGTTTTTCACCGATCGTCAGGCCCCGCTGTCGATAAATTATCGCGTGAATGCCGGACGGATTCCGCGCAGTCACTGGGCGCAGGACGCGCGCGAAGGCGGCGGCCGCATTATCGGCGAGGTTTGTCACTTCATAGACTTCATGCACTTCATCACCGGCTCGCTTACCTCGCGCGTTTACGCTGAAGCAATTGCCAGTCGCAACCAGGAAATCACGGACGAGGATTCGGTGTTCATCACGCTGCGTCTCGCGGACGGTTCGAACGGTTCAATCGCGTACCTCGCCGAAGGCGACAAGGCGTTGTCGAAGGAACGCGTCGAGATATTCGGCGCCGGCAAATCGTTTGTGATCGATGACTTTCGCGGGGCTATCGCATATCAAGACGGCCGCGAGAAAAAGGCGAAACTCCGCGAGCAGGACAAAGGGCAAGAGGATGAAGTGCGCGCAGTTTTCGCTGTGGTTCTTGAAGGAAAACGAGCGCCGATCGCGCTGGACGATCTGGCTACGACAACTCGCGCAACTTTTCGCATTCGCGAATCGCTGCGAGCCGGTTTGCCCGTTGAGGTCTGAGGCTAGCTTGCGGCCATTGATTGCTTGAAAGGGCTTGGCCTTCTGATGCGCGGCGAGTCTCTGACTTGCCGAAACCGTCAACCTGCACTTTCATCGGGTCTATGACCCGGCAGGAAAAATGAACCTTACTGTTTCAATCGATCATCCCTGCCTCTTCATAACTGCAGTTGCTAAAGATCGCTTGCCCGTTTTTCAAACTGAAGCCATAAAAGCGGTTACGTGCGCGGCCCTTGATGAGGCTCGAACTTCTTGTGGCTTCATGTTGTTCGCCTACGTGCTAATGCCAGACCACATCCACCTGTTAACCGACAGCCCGAAGAAACCGTCGAAGGTGTTGCAATTCATCAAGGGCATAGTTAGCCGTCGGGTGCTGGGTTACCTGAAGGAGAAGAAATATGAAAGCTCTCTCAGGAAGCTTCAGCACGATGACTGGAAACGAAATCATCGGTACTCGCTATGGCAACACGACTCCGACGTGTTTTCGGTTACGAGTGAATCGATGTTCATGCAGAAGGTGAATTACATACACCTCAATCCGGTCCGCGCAGAATTGGCTGAGCGGGTGGCTGACTATCGATGGTCCAGTGCGCGATATTGGAGCAGGTGCGCGAACGAGGACGAACCGCTGCGAGTCGATATTGATAAGATCGTCTGGCGCAGGTCATAGACCTGTAAAATATTTGAGTGAGCTTGACGGCAAGTCAGAGACTTGCCGCGCATCGAAGTGGCGAAGCCGCAAAGGTGAAGACGAAGGCCCGCTGCGTTTCCAACGGCATGAACCTAACAATTTCCGTCAATAAACGCTCGCTGCCAGAGTTCCAAATTCAGCAGTTGAAAGACCTGCAGATTGTAGTCTTCCCTTCCCGAAAGATTGGCGTCGATGACGCGCCGAACTTCTTCCGGCCGGAACAGACCCCGGCTCTTCACCGTCTCTTCTGACAGAAGATCCTCCACCATTGGGCGCAGAGGTCCGCGCAGCCACGAACGAATCGGCGCGCCGAAGCCTGCTTTCTTCCGCCAGACGATTTCGCGCGGCAAAAGCCTTTCCATCGCGCGCTTCAAAATGTACTTGCGTTTCAATCCGCGCAGCTTCAAATCGGGCGGCATCCGCGCGGCCAGCTCCAGCATTTCCTGATTGAGAAACGGCACGCGCACTTCCAGATTCGCGGCCATCGAAGTTTTGTCCGTCGTCATTAGATTCAGACAAGGCAGAAATGTTTTCAGATCGACGTAGAGCATCTGGTTGAGCGGCGCGGCATTCTTCACGCGCGAAAAATAGCGGCGGTGCGCGCTGTATGCATCCATGCCTGAGGTAGCATTGCGCAGCTCGTCCGAATAGAGGCGCGCTTTCGCCTTATCGTTGAAATAGGTCTGAAAGCCGAGGTAACGCGCCTCGAAACTCAGCGCCGCGCTGCGCGCGAATTTCTTTGCATTGCGCAACGGCGCGGTCAGTTTTCCCGGCAAGCCGCCGGGCAGCACATGTTCGAGCGTCTTCATCAGCGGCCGCCGCAGAAGATCGGGCAAGGGATCGATCGCGCCCGCGACTTTCATCGCCATCTGCCGCGGATAGCCGGCAAAGACTTCGTCACCACCCATTCCCGAAAGCATTACTCGCAGCGTCTCGCGCGCCGCGCGAGATACCAGGTAGCTCGGAATCGCCATGTCGATTGCCGGCTCGTCCATGTGATAGACCAGCTTCGGCAACAGCTCAGCAACCTGCGGCTTGAGCATGATCTCGTGATAGTCAGTGTCCAGTTGTTGATTGACGCGCCGCGCCCACTCGACATCGTCGGGAATGATGTCATAGCGAAGATCCTCCGCTTCGATTCCAATCGTATACGTGCCGATGCGCCGACCGTTGCTGTGTCGCTTCATCATCGCCACGATCGATGACGAATCAATTCCGCCAGACAGAAACGATCCCAGCGGTACATCCGCAACCATCTCGAGCTTGACGACGCGATCGAGCGTTTCCAGGACCTGCTCTTGCCACCACGCTTCACTTCGTCCCTCTTCAATCGCGTCGAATGAAATGTCCCACCACTGACGAACGCTCAATTCATCGCCGCGCAACGTTACGAGGTGGCCGGGCGGAACGGTCTTGATTCTCTGAAACAGCGTGTTTGGATCGGGCGCCCATAGAAAAGTCAGGAACTGATGCAACGCCTCCGGATCGAGTTTCGCTTTCACGAGGCCGCTGGCGAGGATTGATTTGACCTCGGAAGCGAAGACGAAAGAGTCGTCATGATGAGAATAGTAAAGCGGCTTGATGCCCACCCGATCGCGCGCCAGAAACAGCGTGCGCTCTCTTCCATCCCAAAGCGCGAACGCGAACATGCCATTCAAGCGCGACAGACAATCCTCGCCCCATTCGGCCCACGCGGCCAGCAGGACTTCGGTGTCTGTTTGCGTGCGAAAGTTGTGACCTTTGCTTATGAGCTGTTCCCGCAGTTCGCGGTAGTTGTAAATCTCGCCGTTCAGAATCAAGACGAAACGCCCGTCGTGCGAAAGCATCGGCTGATGCCCGGCGCTGCTGGTATCGATGATCGATAGACGCCGGTGACCGAAACAGACCCGCCGCCCTTCGTCGCCTATCGCCGGCGAGGTCCACACGCCTTCGTCGTCGCGCCCGCGATGCTCAATCGTTTGCAGCATCGCGCCCATGCGCGCTTCAGGATCAAAACTTATCAGTCCGGCGATACCACACATATCGAAAAGGAACTTACTCGGCAGCCTTTCTTGAAAGCACTTCCGCGATCAAATCGCTCACCCATTCCGCGCGCGCGTCCCAGGTGCCTCTGCGAACTGCGTTTTGGCGCGCGCGAGAAAGTTCTGTTCCCTGCTCATGCAACGCTTCATCGATCAACTCTAGAAATTGATCGCCGCTCCGCGCGATTCGCAGCACGTCACTCATCGGTTCGTATTCCGGCAACGCCGCGATGACCACAGGCTTGCCGGTCGCGAGATACTCGCGCACCTTGATCGCCGAGCCGTAGCTGGTAAACGCAAGATTTGTGTCCCAGGGCAAGACGCACACATCGAAACCGGCTGCATAGTTCGGCAAACGATCGTACGAAACGGCGGGCAAGAAATGTACGTTCGGCAGATCCTCGATTTCCAAACCTCGCGATTTGTTTCCGATGAAGACCCAATTCCAATCGGGCCGCTCGCGCGACGCACGCTTGATTAGCTCCCCGTCGACGAGCCAGGATTCAATAGCGCCGAAATATCCGAGACGCGGCCGCGGTATGCTCGCAACTTCGGGCGCAACTTCCAGCTCGCCGGTTGCTACTCTTGACCAGTGATCGAAATCAACGGCCTGCTCAAGCAAGTATGACCGATCCCGACCGACGATCGCCTCGGCCAAAAGCTTTCGGCTGGAATACAAAATCAGATCCGCAGCGTCGATCGCTCGTTCGTGAAACTCTCGAATCAAAGCCGGATCGGTTCCGTGATCCATCGTGTTCGCTTCGTACTTGTCCGAGACATGATAGATCACGACGGACTCGTCAAAGCAGCCGATCATTTCCCCGGCGGTTGGTATCGCGATCCACAGAATTGGTTTCGAGAGCCCACCTCTGCGCGCCAGCCTCTGAATCTGCGATCTTAAAAGCTGGCGATTCATTCGCCGCGCCGTTCGACTGGCAAAAAAAGGCAGCGTGGCCGGCGAGACAACCGTGATGCCTTCACTGGTCTTCCGCGCAAACTTGGCGTAACTTCGCAGCTTGCGCGTGAGGCGCGGAAGCAAATCCTTGTGCGCGAGCGAAGGCAGGCCCATGGAAATCGAGTTAACGAAAATGACACGGTTTCCGGCGCGCGCGAACCGGCGCATGAGGTGGTTCTTCGAATGCGGGTGGTGATACCACCAGTCTTCGCCGCCGAAACAGATGATTGATCGATTAGAGAGCATGAACGAAGACAGGCCACGCACGCCGCGCCTGAATCGTAACATCTATCGAGCAATTAACCAGAGGGTGACAACCAGCCAGCCAAGTATGGAGAGCAGGACATGCGGATCGCGAAAGATTTCGAGCGACGGATCGGCGCCCGTAGCCCGGTAGTGCAGCGTGAAGATGTAACGAAAAATTCCGTACATCACGAAAGGGACCGTGTAGATAAGGGCTTCCGTGTGGTGGATCTGGATCGTAACTGGGCTCATCGTGTAGAGGCTGTACGCCAGGATCACTCCGGTGGCGGTAATTACAATCATCTTGTCGAGCAGCACCGGCTGATAATGGCTCAGGACTCTCCTTTGGCTACCGCCATCGCCGCCCGCTGTGTAGAGTTCTGCGCGCCTTTTGGCGAACCCCAGAAAGAGCGCGATCATGAATCCGCACAGCAGCAACCACTGAGAAGGGGGAATCCCGACACCCACCGTGCCGGCCAAAATGCGAAGCATGAAGCCGGCCGCGATGATGAAGACGTCCAGCAATACCACGTTCTTCACGCCCAACGAGTATGCGACGTTGCTAATGATGTACACCACCAGCACAATCATTACCCGAACTGAAACCGCGTACGCAACAACGATTCCCGCACCCCAAAACAAGCCCGACACGGCGATCGCGCTGGCTGCAGAAAGAGAACCCGAAGCCAGAGGTCGATGTTTCTTCTTTGGATGGTTCCGGTCCTCTTCGCGATCGAGAAGGTCGTTGAAGGCGTAGACACCGCTCGCAACCAGAGAAAAGCTCACGGCGGCCAGCAGAACTCGTTCAGTCATTCCCGGCTGGTGCCACGCATTGGCAAAGAGAAATCCCAGGAAAACAAAGCCGTTCTTCACCCAGTGACGCGGGCGCAGCAAAGTCCAGAGATTCTTTAGGTGTCGCATCAAGGTTAGCTGGGAAATTCGGGAACTGCGGCAAGCGACTCACTCTTACTGGAAACGGTCGCGGCCCGCAATCCCAACCTTCTGGCGAGATCAGAGTCAAAACGGTTATTGGGATCGATCTTTGATTTGAACAGCAGCCACTCGTCGAGTCGCGGATACATATGAGAGAAAACTTCCGGACGGAGACGGGCATCCTTCGCAAGATAAACCCGGCCTTCGTGTTCCAAAACAATTCTGTCCAATCGATCCAGAAAAGGAAACAAAGCAGCGTCGCTCACAGGAAAGTCCATAGTCAAAGTGTAACCCTCCATGGGAAATGAAAGTAGGCCGTTGCCTTGGGGACCAAATCGCTTCAAGACCGCAAGGTAACTGCTGCGCTCGCTTCGCGCCAACTCCGCGAGCAATAGCTCTAGTCCCTTCTCAGCCTCGGACAAAGGTAATACGCACTGATACTGGACGAAACCGCGCTTGCCATACATCCGATTCCAGTTTGCTATCCGATCCAGCGGAAAAAAGAATGACTCGTAGTCGCATGCAAACGGAGCGCTGCGGGAACCCTGGAGCTGATAATACATTTGATTGAAAGCTCCCACTGTAAACGAGTTCAGCAGCCAGCCGGGAAAGTCGGATCGTAGCTTGTGCTCCCGGTGCTTCCTAATTCGTGCGTGACGCAGTTTTTCCGGTAGCTCGTTGACGCTCGCATGATGGCCGCTCATGAAGACTCCGCGCCCCAGCGTCCGGGGCCTCGCCGCACAATCGAGCCAAGCCACCGTGTATTGATCATCCGTCGCTTCGGAATCACACAACGCCAGCGCGGCATTAAGATCCACCGCCTTGCTGTGTCGCACAATCACGTAAGGGCTTTCGACGGGAATCAAGTCGAATGTCACCTCCGTGATTATGCCGGTCAATCCCATGCCACCAATGGTCGCCCAAAATAATTCGGGCCGACTCTCGGGCGAGCAACGAGCACGTTCGCCGTCGGCCAGGATTATTTCGAGCTCCCTGACATGCGCGCCAAAGGATCCATCGCGATGATGATTCTTGCCGTGGATATCAGCCGCCACCGCTCCACCGAGCGATACATATTTTGTTCCAGGAACAACGGAAGGAAACCACCCCACAGTGGCAGAGGAATTCAAAATCTCCGCGAGCGTCGTGCCCGCTTCCGCTGTCAGCAATCCTTTTGCTCTATCGAAAGACCAATGCCGGGACAGGCTTGCGGTAAGCATCACCAAACCTTGGCTCAGCATCGCGGCGTCACCGTAACTGCGACCTTGCCCGCGCGCGATCAGCGAATCCGCCGCAGACCGGACGACTTGATCGGGATTGTCGGACGTTATGGTTAAGGCATTCGCTTTGGGATATCGTCCCCAGCCCGAGATTTCGGTGGACTCGACGTGGTTCATTCGTTCCAGATCATAGTCAGGGATTCAAGTCCAGTTCTGAATTCGATGACAGCCAGGACAGTTTGCAATCGACTTAAGTTCGATGCAAGCCTAGCGGACGCTTCCGGCCAACGACAGTGTATTGACTAGCTCGAAGCCGGGCGATCTTGAATCCGGAAGCGTTGCGCCACAACGCCTTCGCGGTTAGCGATTCTGCTAGAATGTCGCGGTTGTTTGCCACTCGGCGCCGATGCATCCCGAAATCACAACAGATACCAATCTCGGCTCACTCGCTCATCGCGCGCCAGCGCGCTTTCACCGACGATCTCTTATCGTGGGCATCACAATCTTTATGTTTGCCTTTGGCGTGCGTGTCCTGGCATGGCAGGACAACTACCGGGAGGTCTCGAAGGTGGAAACCTCTGTGACGTCGGAATACACAGATTCTACCCGACAGTTGTTGAGGGGAGACTTGCGGGCCTTTGCCAGCGACCTGAACCACATGGAGCATCCGCCTGGCTATTCGACTTTGCTGGCGGGCATTTTCAAGATCTTTGGTGAATCAGAGAGCGCCATTCAGTTGACGCAGATGATCGCCGACTCCGCGGCCGCAGTGTTTGTCTTTCTAATCGCCGGCGAAGTGTTTTCGCTCGGCATCGCAGCCATCGCTGGATTTCTGGCCGCCCTCTCGCCTCAGTTTGCCTACTATTCCGTGCTGCTGCTGCCGGACTCTTTGGCGGTGCTGCCCATTTTGATCGCAGTGTATTTTCTGATTCGCGCGATCAAGCATCCGCGACTCTTGTCGTTCGTGATCGCCGGCGCCTTCGTCGGTCTCTCATGCTGGCTGAGGGCGAACGCCTTATTGTTAGCGCCAATTCTCGCGTGTCTCGTGCCGCTGCTCCTGCCGAGAGGGCGACGCCTGCGCAATTCGCTGGCGCTCATTTTTGGCGCGGCGATCCTGATTACACCCATCACGATCAAGAACGCCGTCGTGTTCCATCGTTTCATTCCGCTTTCTTTGGGCGCCGGCCAGAAACTTTTAGAGGGCATCGCCGAATACGATCAAGGCCGATTCGATATCCCCAGAACCGATCTGGGAATCATGCGTCAGGAAGCCGCGATGTATAGCCGGCCTGACTACGCTTTTTTTCTTTTCGGGCCGGACGGAATCGAGCGCGATCGTATGCGGATCAGACGGGGCATGGCGATCATTCGCGCGCATCCGGTCTGGTACAGCGGCGTTATGTTTCGGCGCGGCGTTTCTTTTTTCAAATTGGCCAGAGTACCAATCACCGCCACCGAGGCGCCTGTCTCGCACGCGCTTGAGGTGACCGACACCGCGCCGGCGTGGACAAACTCGCCGTCGGAATTGCTTGCTAACGCCGGCTTTGTTTCCGCGGCAGCGAAAGCCGCGCTCTCCGGCGACGCGCAGAAGTTGAGAATTGAAAGCGATGAAACAAAGTACGGCGTCCAACTCGTTTCAACGCCAATCGCGCTCGAGAAGCACCACGACTATCTTCTGCGTCTGCCGCTGAAACTCGAAGACGGTCGCGTGATGGTCAGGGTAACGGACGCCAAACTTGATGCGGTGCTGGCTTCAACTGACGTGGATCTGAATGAAGGGCTCACTTCTCTTGATCAGCCGGTCAACAATCTCGGGCTTCCATTTGTCAGCGGCAACGAATCACAAGTCTGCGTGAGCCTGGCGAACAACGCGCCGGTGTCCGCGCATTCCGTGGCCGAAATTGGCCGCCTGGAATTGTTCGACCGGGGCCCGAGTTCGCAAGCGTGGATGCGCTATCCGCGCTTTCCGATTCGCAATCTGCAAAAGTTTTTCGTGACGGCCGCGGTGCTTCCATGCGTAATTCTGGGTATCGGTGCGCTGCTTTGGACGCGGAACTTTCGCACGTTAATCCTGCTGCTGGTAGTCCCGGCTTATTACGTGATCTTCCAATCCGCTTTGCACACTGAACGAAGGTACGTGATCGCCATTCACTACTTTACGCTGATCTTCGCCGCCGTCTTTTTATCCGCGGCGTTTGGTTTGGTCAAGCAAGCAGTACTTAGTCTGCGGCTACGCGCCGCAGCGTGAATCTCCGCGTGAAGAGAGCGCCATGAGGTCGCGCACGAAACGGCGCATCCGTTCTTCGAAAGTGCAGATGCTGTTAACTATTCAAAAGAGTCGCTCAAAGCAAACAGATTTCTTCCAGGGCTGATGCCCCCGATCTCTATGTCTTCGACGTTCACTGAGAGCTCCGCAAAGACGACCGCCGTGCCTCTCGCTCACCAGGTGATTCACGACACCGTGGTGGGCATTCTGAAGAAGGGACAACCGGGCGCGCTGTTGGACGTGCCCGCAGGCGAGGGTGCACTGGCGGCGAGCTTGATTGCGGCAGGATTTGAAGTTAGTTGCTGTGACCTCTATCCGGAGATTTTTCGTCTTGAGGACGTTCCAATCCGGCCAGGTGATCTAAACAAAGAGTTGCCGTTTGAAGATCGATCGTTCGAATTCATAACCTGCCTCGAGGGCCTGGAGCACATCGAGAACCCTCAGCAGGCCATGCGCGAGTTCGCGCGCTTGCTGCGACCCGGTGGGACCTTGATCGTGAGCATCCCTAACATCTTGAATATCGAAGAGCGTTTGAAGTGGCTAATATATGGATACACGTCGCACTTCAAACCGATCACGCGAGGACATGTCGAACGCTTGCGCGTCGAGTACGACAACCGGGAAGAGATCGCGGCGCATGTCAATCCGATCGGTTATTCGGAGTTGCGTTACATCCTGGAGAAATACGGTTTCGACATTGTGAGTGTGCATCGCGATAAGCCCAAAGCGCATGCCTGGCTCTACTGGCCCATCGTGGCGTTGATTCGATTAGTTGCGAAACTGGTGCCTAAGAGAAAACGAGCGGAACGCTGGACTGAAGAATTGGCATCGAATGAAGTGTTGCTGGGTGGAAATACTTTGATTGTACATGCACGTCTCAATAATGCCAGTTAAATACTAACCCCAGAGGAATCAGAGGCTTTCGCAGCGGACACAGAGAGGAAGTATTGACAAGAGGTTCTGAACAATGGGCGGCGGATTGGCATCGTTCAATCCTTTAGTCTGCGCCCCTTGGTGTCCGCGGCTCGTTTGTAAAGCCCACGGCGATCTTTGAATTCGCCTCAAATCTTTTCAAGTATCGCTTCGCGCGCGGCGGAGGAGTACGAAGGAAATCGTCGGAGTCATCTGAATCCTGGAAGAGGTACTGAAGGAGGGAGAGAACGCAACTTGATCAGTCAGTCAGCTTTCCAAAGCCACGCCAACTGTTTTTGTTGTGCCAGCCGATAATCACGTCCTGAGCGCCAACGTCCTCCCACCACGATTCAAACTCTGCCCTCGAAATGTAAAACGTCGTCGGCGCCACCAGATGGTCGAAGACTATCGAATGCTGCTCGCGCCAGTTGAAAGCGGAAACGAAACTCAAATAGTCGTTATAGAACAAATGCCGCGCGATGGACGCGCCGGACGCGCTGCGATTCAAAGGTCCGTAGAAAAGTTTCGTGGCCGCGTACATGATCGCCGCCGGAAACTTTGAAAGGTGAAACAGAAAACGCGGGTTCATGCGCGACGTAACGTACTTGCGGACAGGATTTACCAACCTGACAATCCATCCGTTGTTCTCAGCCCCATAAATCCACACAGACACGTCGCCTCCCGGTTTGACCTTCGCCACCAGCGACTTAAAACCCGCCCGCGGGTCCGGCAAGTGATGGAGCACGCCCACCGAGAAGGCGTAATCGAAAACTGCGCGCAACGGCAAATGGTAAATATCCGCCTGTATGATATGCGCGTTCTCGATCCCGCGGGTGGAAGCAAAAGCCAGGTCCACCGCTTCGCTTAAATCTACCGCCACAATGTCGCGCGCTCCCCATCGCGCAATCCGGTGCGTGTGCCGCCCTTTGCCGCAGCCTCCTTCGAGCACTACTTTCCCCGGGAAGAATTCGGGACGCACCGGCGCAATCCAGCCCAACAACTCATCGCCGTACTTCTCGTCCTCGTGAGAGAACTCCTGCCATGACCAGCCGAAATTCTCAGCCGTCGCCTGCTTTCCTTCTCCAATCAACGCCAGATCCGCGAAACGAGGGACCCCACCGCGAATGGCAAAGCTGCGCAGACAAGCCGTGCACTCCAGCTCGCCCGAGATGACTTCGATCCCGTCTTCTTCCTGAACTGAGCGCAGGCGAATCGAGGCGCCACACGAAGGGCAGGCAAGATAATCCAAAAGTCTTTTCTTCATAGAACAGTCAGCGGGGGCGATAATTCAGACGGTGCGATCAGCTCTCAACCGCTTCCGGTTGGCTAAGTGATGAAAGCTTCCGGCTGACAAGCAATTCCTTTAGCCGCCACAAGGCGAGACCAGCAAAGATGGTCAGCAAAGCATGCATGGGAAGTCCATAGCGTATGTGCGTGTGTATCATCGAGCCAACCACCAGATAATAGAACACAGTTGCCATGATTGACGCGGTCGTGCGCCAATCAGAACGAAAGGCCAGGATCACGCCTGCGAACATCAGCGGCAGCAGAATGTAACGCAAGACGCTCTGGAACATTCCGAGAGCATTGACGAACAGCGCGACGACTCCACCTTGCCACTGCGGCGGCAAACATTTCCGGCTGGTAACGTTGATGCCCGCGCTCCCATAAACTCCGGAAGGCTCGCCGGCGTACTTCATCACCGCTGCCATCCTGTAAGCGACTGTGCCCGCGTACCAGAAGGGATGCCGCGCGATAATCGATAGAGCTTTGCTCGTACGCTCGCGGTCGCGGCGAATACCGTCCGGATAGTAAAGATCGAAAGGTGCACCGGGCGGAACATTCAATGCTGCACGTTCCTGCTCAACCAGATCACGATCATTCGGCGCCGCGCCGAACTCTTTCGCTCCCCGCTCCGTCTCTCCAATGCCTTCCAACAGATTCGTTCCGGCGCCCAGGCCTGTCGGCACGAACGCATGAAACGCGATCACGTTTCGCACCACGACCGGCGCGATCACCAGCATGGCAGCGAGCGTTACGCTGGCGCTCAAAAGAACACGCCGCCGCCAATTTGCCTGAACGAACAATAGAAGTGCGAGCGCCCAGAAGAACACCAGCAACATTGCATTGGCTCGCAGCCAGCACGAAGCTCCGACCAGCGCGCCTGCGCCCAGGGCCCAGGCAAAACTTTTGCGCTTGGCTGCGAGAAACAGCATCCAGGCCGCGCCGACGACAATCCAGCTTGTCGGCGCGTCGGCCAACGGACTCGCGCCATAAGTCGCCAGCAGAGGCCAGAGCGCCGCAATCCCGCCGGCCCACAACCCGGTGCGCCAACCGAAAGCCGTTACGCCCGCGCCGACGACCAGGAGCACTGAGAAAGCATCAAGCACCCACTGAACATTCTGAACCGCCGCGGGAGACCTGGTCCCGGTCAAGGTGTAGATGAAGGCGATCCACAGCGGATAACCCGGCGGGTAGATCGCCGCATCCGTGTGTGAAGGATCGTCGATCCAAAAAATAGATGCGCGACCGTCAAGCCAATCCTGCGCCTGACGATCAAAAGCTCCGTAAATGCCACTAGGGAACCAGCTCGACTCGTTAAGATGTGCGCGCAGAAAATTCGCGGTTAGCGCACGCACGGTGAACGCGAGCGCCACGATGAATAGCAGCGCGAGCGCGCGCTGATACAGAACCGCTCGCGGTAGCGAGCGGGTAACTTCATTGCTTCGATTGCGTTTCAATTGAATTATTAGTTCGCTTAGAGGCTAATGAAACATGACGGCTCGATACCGTAAGGCGGTGTCCGTTACGGCAAACGAGATCTACCCGCTCGCTACCGCGAGCGGTTCTGTACCGAAAGCACGTTCACTTTCGCGCCGAGATGATCACATTCCAGCCGACGATTCGTCGCAGACCCCGGAAGATCTTTTCCGGCACGAAGCCTCCGAGAAAATAAAGTTCGGGGCGCGTCAGTTGCTCGACCTGGACCTTCACTTCGCGAAACATCGAAAACAGCTTGCGCGCCTGCCGGCGGCTATAAACCTTCACCAGCGGGCGTCCTCCGCTTTCGTTGAACTCGACATACTTGCTCATGATTTCCGACGGCGAATTTCCGCGCAGCAACTCGGCGTGCAGCAGGCCGTGACGCACAATGATCTGGCCCCAGTAGTTCAAAGAATTCCGATAGTACAACATCACCCGCGTCTGGCCGCCCGTCCGCAAGACTCGATGCACCTCGCGCAACGCGCCGGCCGTGTCGGGTGTGTGATGAAGCACGCCGTTGGAATAAACGACGTCGAAACTTTCATCGGCAAACGGCAGGTGCTCACCGTCGGTAATCGCAAAATCGCCGCGCTCTCCGTAAACCGCCAAATGCTGGCGCGAAATCTCAATCGAACGCGGAGTGAGATCGACGCCGGTGACCTTTGCGCCACCACGGGCAAACTGCAAGAGGTCCGTGCCCATGCCGCAGCCCACTTCCAGCAGACGCGCGCCCGCGAAATCATTGAAGCCCATCACTTCGGGCATCCACGGTGCGTACTCCGTATAGCGATGTCGTTCGACCGAATCGAAAAACTCGCGCGTGCCGAACTCCTGCTCACGACCGTAAACCGCGCCGCACGGGTCTTCGCTCCACTGCTCGCGGGCCCGTTGTTTTTCTTCCGCTACAGGCATCAGTTTTGTCCGTTAATTGCGATCCATTCGCGATAGGCGTCGAGCACGCGCGCCGCATTGCGCCTCCACGTGTGCCGCTCAACCGCCGCGCGGCGCGCCGCGGCGCCCAAATTTTCGCGCAACTCGCGCGACCGGCACAATTTCAAAATCGTTTCCGACAATTCTCGCGCATTGCCCGGTTCGACGAGCAGCGCGGTTTCTTCGTCCACGAGCACCTCGCCGATCTGTCCCAGGCGGCTGGCTATGATTCCCTTTCCCATGGCCATGTACTCGAAGAGTTTTGTCGGCGAGCCGAAAAATTCGCTGCCGTCTTCCAGCGGCACGTGCGGCGACAGGAGAATTTCACACGCGTCGAGCAAAGCCGGCACGCGCTCGTGTTCGACGTGGCCCGCGAAAATCACCTGCTCTGCTTTTCCCGCCGATCGAACGATGCGTTCGACCTCATCGCGAAATCGGCCGGCGCCGACCAGCAGAAAGCGAACGCCGCAATCATTCGGCAGTCGCGTGATTGCTTCCGCCAAAGTCAGCACCCCATGCCACGGCCCGAACGTGCCGACGAAGCCCGCGACGACTTCATCTTCCCTGACGCCAAGTTCGCGACGAACATCCGCGCCACCAACATGCGGCCGAAATTCCTGGACGTCAACACCGTTGGGATTGACTACGATCTTTTCATCGGCGACGCCCGCGCGCAGCAGATTTCGCCGCTCGACTTCCGACACGACGAAGATACGTGCTGCCGCGTTCAGGTTCAAACGCTCGAATCGTTCCAGCAAGGGAATCATTCCCGACATGTCCCAGTGCTTTCCGATCCACACTTCCGAGCCGTTGTATTCCAGAAACAACGGCACGCCGGTGCGCAAGCTGGTCTCGACGCCGGCCCACGTGAACCGCCCGTAACGCTGATAAATCAGATCGACAAGCGCCCGCTCGACCTCTCTCAACGCGCCCGCGGAAAAAATTAGATTGTTGCGCAAGTCGAAGGCCGCGCGCGTCGTCCCCACCGGTTCGGGATCGACCAGCGTCAATTCTTTTTCGTCGAGTCCGGCGATGTGATCGTTGCTGATCAAATTAACATGCGCCCCCAACTCAGTTGCGGCGCTCACAAAACCCTTGATGTGCGTCGCCGCGCCACCCGCGGGCGTGCCGGGACTGGGCGTGCTGCGCAGGTAAGCAATCCTCAGCGCGCTCTGCCCTCTTTCAGAACTAAATGAAGTGGATTTCGTGCCACTCCGAACCGTGTGCTCAAGCTGCTTCAGATGGGAACGCGTCTTCGCGATCGCCAGCGCGCTCAACGCAAACTCAGACGCCAGCCGAAAAGGCATTCGCGAGAGAATGCGGCGGCGCGTTTCTTCTCTCGCGTCGTCGTACGCGTCAATCAGAATCACTCGACGCGCGCCGGCCAACACGCCAAAGAGCATCAACGCATTCTGTCCGCGCTGCCAGACAAGCCGCTCGGTGGCGATCACAAAAAGATCCGGGTGCCTGGCGCGCAGCACTTGCAGACGGCGCCGGTAACTCGGGTTCTCAACCTCATCGCGCGAGAGGCTATCGACTTCTGCTCCTGGATAAAGTTCGTGCACGCGTTCGCGCGCACTCTCGGGATCGCCGCTCAAAACCAGCAAAACTGCCTTCATATTGAATCACCGACCGTTTCTGATCGCCGATGTCGCAGAACGAAATACCATGCACTGGCAAAAGTGAAAGGCAGGCGGTTGGTGATTCTGGCATTCCAATCAATCAGTCGCGGTGAGCGGCCGACCAGATGGCCCGCGATCGGGCCGGCGACAAAACTTCCGGAGCCTTCGCCGAGCGCAACCAACCCGGCCGCGGCAAACAACTTTCGCAGCCGCGCGCGAGTAAAAAACTGAATATGGCCGCTCTCGTGATTGTCAGTCGCGCTCGGGACTTCGCGCTTCTGCGCGAGCGCATCGACAACCCTTTGCAATCGCAGGGTGCGAAAGATCCACGAATCGATTTCAAATTCGCCATAGCCGTTGGGCACGGTGACGATCAAGATGCCGTTGCCACTCATCAGACGCGCGCCCGCTGTCAGCATTTCCGCCGGTCGCTCCAAATGTTCGAGCACCTCAGAAAGAATCACGACATCAAACGGCTCAGCCTCGATCAAGTCTTCCACTCGCCCGTCACAGAATCTAATATTCGCCCGATCGCCAACCAACCGTCTGGCGTGTTCGATTGAACGGCTGTCAGTATCAATCCCTACGAGTTGAACTCCGGTGCCGATCGCCAGCGGCAGCGCCAGTTGCGAGCCATTGCCGCACCCGACGTCGAGTACGCGCAGCGACGCGCCGGCGCGTTCCGGAAACGCCGAGGTAATCGCGTCGCGCACAAAGCGCAAACGCTTGGCGTAACCCCACAAATCTTCGATCTCTTCTTGCTTGATTTCGTCCACTGATTCGATTTTTAGAAAATACCTCGCCGCGGCAGCGAGAACAACTCGCGCAATTCATCGCGACGCGGCAGGAATATTTCGCCAACTCGCCGTCCGGTCTTCGCGCAAAAGTAAACCAGCACGAGTCCCAGGATCAGCGCGTAACTCAGGGTTGAGATCGCCGCCGCGGCGCGCGCGCCAAACGCCGGCACCAGAGCCAGATTCAGCCCTACATTGATCGCCAGCGTGATTAGCCAGAAGACGGGAATCGCGACGGGCAATCCCGTTCCGGTGAAGTGCTGCACCAGCACCGATTCAATTCCGACCAGATAGATCCCGGGCAGAAGAATCAGCAATTGAATCGTTGAATCTGCGAAACGCACACCATAAACCAGCGGCAACCCGAATGAAGCCGCCGCCGCGGCGAGGCAAATCATGAACATCACGGCCGAGGCGTGCCGCGTAACCCGGACGGCGAACTCGCCGCGCGGATCCTGTATCGAAGCCACGCGCGGGAACAACATGTTCGCAATGACGCCGGGCATCAGCAGCAGCAAGAACGATACCTGCGAAGCCACCGCATACACTCCCGCTTCGACCGCCCCGCGAAAATGATTAACGATCAGCAGGTCAGATCGGAAGATTACAACGCTGGCCATGATCGAAATGTAGAACTTCACGCCGTAAACAAGCATCTCCTTGAGTAAAGCAAAATCCGGACGGCAGGAACGCCGCTCTTTCTGTCGCGCGAACAGCCGCGAAACGGCCAGCAGCAGACTCAAACTCAACACGATCGCTGCGACCGTGTTGAGTGAAACGAGCGTAGTCAGGTTTGCCCGCAAGATCACGAGCGCCACGACCGCATTGAACAGAGCAAGAACCGGCGCCATCGAATCCAGCAAATTCATCGAGCCGATTCGATCCATCGCGAGCAATACGTTGAGTCCCAGCAAAGTCAGTAGCTGAAATGGAATGGAGAGCGCGGCAATGGTCAGCAGGTTCCGGGAAACTCCCCCGAACAGCGCAGGTCTGAGCGCCGCTAATGCCACCGCCAACACTGCCAGCAGAGAACCGGCGGCCAACGCAAACGTGATGGCGTTCGCCCAAACCGGTCCCAGCGTCCGGCGATCCCTGGCGATGAAGTAAGTGTTCGCCGACGGCAGTCCGGCGCCGCCGATCTGCAGCGCCAGTGCCACGGTGACATTCAGGACTGCCAGGGTTCCGAGACCTTCCGGGCCCAACCAGCGCGCGACGACGATGCTGGATCCAACGCCCGCCACGAACGTCAAGATGCGGGTGCCAAAAGTCAAAGCCACGCCGGACTTGAAACTTCCGTATGCGGGCCCTTCGCGCAAACTGGTTCCCTCGAGTTCTTCCATTCAAAAGCCTTCAACAAGACCGATCCACGAAATCACACTAAGTTAGTCTTCTTGGATCGTTATGACTTCCCGCTAATCCAGCGGTCATACCAAACGCTCAGGTTCAGCAAGCACCAGAGGTTTGCGCTCCAGTCGTGCTGTCCGCTGACGTGTTCCGCCGCGATCCGCTCGATGAATCCGTAATCAAAGAAATTGCGTTTGCGAATCGATGAATTCAACAGTTGCTGAATTAAGGTTTCGCCCTCGGGGCCACGAAACCATTCGCGCGTGGGCGCGCCAAATCCGCGCTTCGGCTGGTACAAGACGTCCTTTGGCAGCACAGACTCAAGCGCGCGCTTCAGAATATGCTTGCCTGTCGTGCCTTTCACTTTCAGACTTCGCGGCAAACCCATCGCGTATTCGATAAGATGATGATCAAGAAAAGGAACGCGCGCTTCGACTGAAGCGGCCATCGTGATCTTGTCCACGCGCATGAGCAACAACTCAGGCAAGCGAAGTTTCAATTCCAAATACGTCATCCGCGCGGCAAAGTCTGCGTTAGGCCGCGCGGCGGCAATCGTTTCCTGATACTGCCGGACAACATCGTGAGTCGACAGCCCGTTGTAACGCGCACGCATTTCCGAAGACAGCACGCTCGCTTTCATCGTCTCATCAAAAACACCGACGCCGCCCCAGAACAACGATTGGTTTGCTCCCAGCCGCCGGATCAATTCGCTTGCCTTGCGCTTCTTCAGAGTCTTTTGCAACAGTGGCCGGGCTACAGCCGCGGCCGCCCGACGCGCCAGGAGCGGTGCGCGCTCAGCATGGCGCCAGAATCTTTCTTCGATTCTCAGATAAGTTCTGAACCAGTCATAGCCGGCAAAGATTTCGTCGGAGCCTTCGCCGACCTGCACCACGATCGTTCCCGTGTCGCGCGCCAGTTTCGAAACGTAGTAAAGCGGGACGCACACTGGATCGGCAATCGGCTCGTCCTGATGGAAAACGAGTTCCGGAAGAAATTTCTGCATCTCGGCGCGGCCGATCATTACTTCGTGATGGTTGGTGCCGAACCGTTTCGAGATCGCGCGCGCGGAATCCAGCTCGTTGAGTTCCTTCGTATCGTGAAAACCGACCGTGAA
The DNA here is from genome assembly GCA_035545035.1 of Pyrinomonadaceae bacterium. Lineage (GTDB taxonomy): Bacteria > Acidobacteriota > Blastocatellia > Pyrinomonadales > Pyrinomonadaceae > UBA11740. The sequence goes on along the minus strand of DASZZL010000207.1, from coordinate 22,093 downwards.
CGTCCGCACCGGCTGGGTCATCAACTCAGACATCAACGCCACATTCGCCGACGAATCGACGCCGCCGGAAAGAAAAACGCCGAAAGGAACGTCGGCCATCATGCGCTTCTTAATCGAGGCGCGCAGCAACTCCAGAATATTTTGCTGGTGTTCTGCTTCGCTGCGCACGATCGGTGACAACGGCGGCAGCGCGTCCCAGTATTGCGTGACGCGCGCTTCGCCCGCGCGATCGATCACCAGCATGTGTCCCGCGGGGAGTTTTTGAATCTGGCGAAAGAGAGTTTGCGGCGCCGGCGTCGTGAGGAAAGTCAGATAGTGATAGAGCGCCTCTTCATTTACCTCGGGTGTGACCGCAGGATGTTCGAGGATGGCCTTGATCTCGGAAGCAAAGATGAACCGCCCGTCCTGCTGATGGAAGTAAAGCGGTTTGACACCCGCGCGATCGCGCGCCAGCACCAGCCGTTCGCGATCGGCATCCCAGAGCGCAATCGCGTAATCACCCTCCAGGTCGTGAACAAAATCGAGACCGCGCTCTTCGTAAAGATGCAGGATGGTTTCCGAATCTGTCCGCGAAGCGTAAACGTGTCCGCGCTGCTCCAGGCCCTTGCGCAAAGAAGCGTGGTTGTAAATCTCCCCGTTGAAAACCAGCCAGACACGATCGGTGCAACCATGCATCGGTTGGTGACCGGCTTCAGACAGATCGATGATCGACAGCCGGCGAAAACCAAAGCCACCGCGCCCTTCATCAAAGACAAGCGCGCCCGCGTCGTCCGGGCCGCGGTGCGTCATCACGTCGCGCATGCGTTCAACCAGCGCGCGCTCGACTCGGCCTTCGCCCGCTCCGTATTCCCAGACTCCGCAGATGCCACACATTAATGGTTTTTCCGAATCTTGTCCGAGGCCACTAGACCAGCTTCGCCAACTTTTGGCAGGCCAAGGATCTTTCTGATCTCTTCAGCATTTCGCAGCAGCCAGATGCTCCGGTCGTAATTGACATTGCCGAGGCGAGACTTTGCCCAGCTTTTCCAGGCGCGAATCGGCGGCTGACGAATGATGTAATTGAAAACCCGTCGTGGATTCTCCTTTATGTAGCCTTTGCGTGTCGGGTGCCGCGTTAGAAGTCCGAAACAGACCTGATCCAAATTGGCAGCGGCAACCTCTCTATCGCGCAAATGCATGTCAGCGCCGTAGCCGATGCTCAGCGCATCGCCGCCCCATTCATATTTGATCGAATAGCGCAGAATACCGCTGGGCACCTCCACAACCAAAACGCAGGCTTCATCCGGCTTCGCCGTGCGCCGGAGTTGCGCCTGATTCTCTTTGAAAGAGACGTTGTAGCAGTTGTCATCGCCAACATCAGAAACTCTGAGGCAAAACTTCAGAGTGCGCAGCGTGGCGGCATCGAACAAACCCGCGCGCGAGCTTATGAACTCTCGAACCTTTTCTCCCAGTTGCGCGGCTTCGCCTTCAGCAAGAAATCTCGGAGTCTTTTTCCGCTCGATCTCTTCCGCGTACTGCTCATCAATCAGGTGATTCAGCTCTCCATTCTTCATTCGCTGCCGGTAAGGAGAAGCAGGCTGCAAGCTGCTGTCTTCCAGTACATCTCCGGGATACATGTCGTAAATTTTCTGTTCGCATGCGTCACGGGCAAAATATTCCTGATAATAACTTTTCATCTTCCGGCGCGGAAAGCGCACATCATTAATCCAACGCGCTGCTGGCGCGAGCAGCGCGAAGTCCGCGGCGAAAGGGACGGCGACTCGCGGGCGTAAGCCGGCGACGATGCGGCAGAAGTTGTGCGCGAAAAGTTGTTCGCGGACGACACCCACTTCGTAATCGTCCTTGCCATCGACGTGCAGCATGTTGGGGAAATAGCTCGCGCCACCGAAGCCGCAGAAGAGCATGTCGATCTGAGGCCACTCGTGGCGCAGCACCTCGAGATAAAAATCTATCGTCTCATCCGACTCGGAATGCAAAGCATCGTTGGCATTAACCAGGACTTTCCCATCGCTTTCAATCACCACAATGTTGTCGTGACCCTGGGCGAGGTAAGTTACGGAAGTTTTCTTCGTCAGACGGTATTTACGAAAGTTGACGGCCTCGCTCACGTGCTCGAAGCCCAGGCTTTCCAAAAATTCTTTTGTGCCGCCGAACCAGCTATACGGATAAAAGACTCGCGCCGACTTAGGCAGGTGGCGGAGCGTGCGAGGATGGAAATGATCTTCATGCGCGTGAGAGATGATGATTGCGTCCACACTCGCAACCATGTGAGTGTCTACAGGCTGAGGGAACACGTACCATTGCTCGCTATACGCCGGGCCTTTGAACCACGGGTCCGTGACGAGGCGCACGTCGCCGGTGTCAATCAACAGGCAGGCGTGACAGATATATTCAACTCGCATATCCCGGCTAAATTAGTTGCATGGTAAAGTAAGACCAAATCTGTAACTTCGACTATTCCAGTCCGTCGCTGTCCGCGGAAATTCGCAACCGCGCGATTAAGGCGAGGCGCGTAGCGGGTTCTTCATGCGCACAGCCAGGCACTACTACCCAACGTTTGATAAATGGGGCAAACGAACGCTCAGCCCAGCACGCGCAACTGCTCGACTGCTTTGCTCCGTAGTCGCGCGAGACAAACCGCGGTTCAAGCTCTAAAGTTGCTCCCGCATCCAGAGCGGCAACGAACAGTCTCCCGCCCTTAATCTTATCGTAGACTTCCAGAATTCCTTCATGGCGCACCTTCGTTTCAAGATTGTCTCCGAACTGAAAGCGAAAAGTGAATTCATGCTCTCCGGCGCCGAGAATTCTGTCCTCCACCAGCCAGAAACGCTCTCGCTTGTCGAAACGAATAGTCCGCCGATGCGTGACTGGCTGCGGCAATCTTCGGTAACCGTAATGCTCCGCGACAATGACGTCCTCTGACGCTCCAGTTTCCCAAACGAGAACGCGTGGGTGCGCTTCGTTGCCGATGACAAAGGGTATCCTCGCTTCGGTCGTGTTTTGCTCCGCCTCGTCCACTTGCACGGTCGAATGATAAACGGTTGAGCGAAACAGATGCCGCGCTTTCAGATCAGCCGCGTAAACGTATGTGCCCGGATCGACAATGAACGCGGTTCCGCAAGCAGAGACTTCGACCGAGAGCGCATCGTTGTGGCCGTGAGAGCCACGGCCATGGACGCCGTTGCCGCTCGCGTTGAAGAGCAGATAGAGATCTTTGTCGCGAAGCACGTAAGTTCCGGCATCGGGAAAAGCCTGCGACGGCGCCGGCTCAGCATCCGGCAGAGACACATAATCACGCACGCCTTGCTCTCCCAGGATCCAAAGCAGTTCTTCGGGTGCGCGCGAACCCGCAACCTTGAAATGCGGTTCCTGAAACACTGCCGCGCCCAGCGCCAGCACATACGCGTGGTCGTCGCCGGTCCGCCGGACGATCGGCAACACCTGGCCACTGTCCGTATCGCCGATCAGCGGGGCGCCGCCGTCCGGCCGCAAGTACGCGCGCACGTAATCAACCATTGCGCGCAGCTTTTTCCAATATCGCTCGCCAATATTGATATCGTTCAGGTGACAAAGCACAAACGAATAAAGAAACAATTCCAACTTCAAACGATGATAGCCGGTTGACGCTTCATAGTCCGCGCCGTCGGCGAGGACCTGCTTGTCCATTTCGTTGAGCAGCTCCCACAAACCAAATTCGCGCCACTCGCGCGCCGCGTCCAACTCTGGCAACATCACCCCGAGCCAAAGCAGCCCGGTCACGTCGGAAAGATAATGATTGCTGGTGGCGATGTGCGAAAACTCGAGGTTGCGCTTGATGTGCGCGCCGTGCTGATCGAACGTTGCGAGAAGTTCGAGCAGCGTCTGTTCATTCATTTGCGGCGAGCGTAGAAAGAGTGTGAAAGCGGCGAGTAGATTCATCGCGCGCAGCGCGACTTCCATTGCGCAATTCCAGTTCACGCCGCGGGCGACTGGATTCTGCGCGCGCCAGCTCGCGAGTTGGCGAAAGAACTCGGCGCTGAAGTCTTCGTCGCCGGTGAGCGCGTACGCGCGTCCCAACGTGATGAAATGCGCGAGACGATTCAACTCCCAAACCACCCGCGCATCGGAACCATCGCTGCGAATCAGATTAATGTCGGCGTGATAAGTAAGCGGCCAGTCAAAGCCAGAAAGAGGATCGAGATTCCAATCAACCTCTCCGGCGCCAAAACACTTTTCACCGAAACCGAGCAAAGGCCAGCAATGCTCTTCGCTGATCCTGGTGGCCTGCGCAAGAAGCTGCGAGGTCTCGTTCGAAAATAGAGACGCTTGTAATTCTGCCGTGGCTTTCACCGCACCGGCGAAGCCAGGGAAAAACTCCGGCGTTGCGCGAGACCGAAAGTGCGCGAGCAGCTCTGCGCCCGTCATCCCCGCGAATGGTTCCCGCAGCCGCGCCGGGTGCGCGAGTTCTGCTAATTGCTCGCGTTCGCGCCGGCGTGCCCGCAAGACGCGGATGCGTCTGATGGCTTCCAGAGCGAAAGTGCGGAGCGTGAGGTCACCGCGCACCGTCCACCGAAACCGAAGGATGAAGGATGAGGGATGAAGGATGAAACTCAAATCTTTCTTTTCTTCATCCTTCATCTTTCATCCCTCATCCTTGCTTTTCGATAAGCGCGTCGAGGATACGGTCCGCGGTGTATCCGTCCCACAGCGGCGGAACGCGGGACGAGTCTCTTGTCGGCGGATTTTCGAGGGCACGGAATGCCGCCGCGACGATCTTCGCCGGGTCAGTGCCGACGATTGTGTTTGTGCCCATCTCAACCGTGATCGGCCGCTCGGTATTTTCGCGCAAAGTGACGCACGGAATTCCGAGCACCGTGGTTTCTTCCTGAATCCCGCCTGAGTCAGTCAAGACCAAACGCGCGCCGCTGAGTAGTTGCAGAAAGTCGAGGTAGCCGAGCGGACTAATCAATCGTAGCCCGGGGTTGCTTTCGAAGCGCGCGGCCAGACCAAGCTCGGCGATCATCTTAACCGTGCGTGGATGCGCCGGAAAAACTATCGGCAGGCGCCGCGCTATTTCTTCCAATGCGTCGAGCACGCGCGCAAAAGCGTCCGCGTCGTCAACGTTCGACGGGCGATGAAGTGTCAGAACCGCATAGTCTTTTTCTTGCAGACCGAGGTCCGCACGCGCGGTAGATTGTTTAGCCCGCTCCAGATTACCGAGCAGCGAATCGATCATGATGTTGCCGACCAGGCGTATTCGCTCCGGCGGAATGCCTTCGGCCAACAAATTTTGATCGGCGTCACGCGACGGCGTGAACAGCAGATCCGCGATTTGATCGGTTAGCAGGCGATTGATTTCTTCGGGCATCGAGCGATCGCGGCTGCGCAGGCCGGCTTCGACGTGCGCGACTTTAACGCCTAGCTTCGCGCAGACCAGAGCGCACGCCAGCGTCGAATTCACATCGCCAACGACGACTACCCAGTCAGGTTTTTCTTTGACGACTACCGGTTCGAACGCCTGCATGATCGCCGCCGTCTGCGCCGCATGACTCGCTGACCCGACGCCGAGATAAATGTCCGGCTCGGGCATCTCCAGATCGCGAAAGAACGCGTCGGACATTGCTGCGTCGTAATGTTGCCCGGTATGTAGGGTGATGGATTGAAAGTCGGCGCTGCGCCGTTTCATTGCCGCTACGAGGGGCGCTATCTTCATGAAGTTGGGACGCGCGCCGGCGACGATGATGATCTTGAGCATTGATAAGCGCAGGTAAACTGAACTCACGCTTGAGCGCGCAATTCGGCCTCGAAATCCCCGAGCGAAGTCGTGGGTTCGCCGGCGCGCTCGTCAGCAATCGCGTTGTCGTAGATGTCTTCCCACAGTTCGCCCCATTCCTTTAGATCCAACAGGACTGCTGTTTTGTGACCTTCTGTATCCGTTACGAATTGAACGCCTCTAACTACCATTTCTGTTCTCCTGTCTCATAACCGAATTATCCGCGCCCGGCTCCCGCGCCGCAGGTCTCCGTTCAGCGCGTTGCGGGTGTCCACGACCAAAGAAGCCTGCTCGGTGACCCGGGCGTAATCAATCTGGCTGTGATTCGTGACGATCACGATGCAATCGGCTGCGTGGATTTCTTCATCACTGAGGTCCACTGATGATAGTGGCGCGCCGCCGCCCTCAATATGCGCATCGTCAAAGCGCACTTCGCGCACAAACGGATCGTGATAGGACACTTCACAGCCTTTGCTCCGCAGCCGATCGATGATTGAAAGCGCCGGACTCTCTCGCACGTCGTCAATGTCGCGTTTGTAAGCCACGCCGATCAGCAGCACGCGCGCACCCTTCATCGATTTGCGATCGTCGTTCAGCCCGTCGCTCACGAGCTGGACCACGTGCTCAGGCATGCGCGAATTCACTTCCTCTGCCAAACTTATGAAGCGCGAGTCGAAACCGTGCTGCCGTGCTTTCCATGAAAGATAATGCGGATCGAGCGGGATGCAATGGCCGCCGATGCCCGGGCCCGGATAGAAAGGCATGAAGCCAAACGGCTTGGTTGCCGCCGCGCGAATCACTTCCCAAGTGTCGATGTTCAGCGCGTAACACAGCCGCGCCATCTCGTTCGCCATGCCGATGTTGACGGCGCGAAAAGTATTCTCCAAAAGCTTCGCCGCTTCTGCGACGCGCGCTGAACTGACTGCGTGCACGTCTTTGACGATCTGGGAATACAGACAGGCGGCCGTCTCGGTTGAATTCTCCGTGACGCCGCCGACGACTTTTGGAATGTTATGAGTTTGAAAATCGGGATTGCCTGGATCGACGCGCTCGGGCGAGAAAGCGAGCAGAAAATCTTCGTCGAGTTTCAATCCCGTCTCTTGCAGCATCGGCAACAAAACTTCGTCCGTCGTGCCCGGATAAGTTGTCGATTCGAGAATCACGAGCTGCCCGCGACGCAGGCGCTGCTTAATCTCTTCAGCCGCTGCGAGAATAAAGGAGACATCCGGCTCTTTGGTTTTCCGCAGCGGCGTGGGCACACAGATGATGATCGCGTCGCACTCTTTCAGACATTCGAAGTCGGTTGTAGCTCGCAGATGGCCCGCGTCAACCAACTCTTTCACCAGCGACGATGCGACGTCGCCGACGTAAGACTGACCGGCGTTGATCTGCGAGGCCTTTCTTTCGTCAACCTCGAACCCAACGGTGTTGAATCCCTTGCCGGCAAACTCAATCGCCAGCGGCAGACCAACGTAGCCGAGCCCAACCACGCCGACGCGCGCACGCTTGTCCTTAATCAGATTGATGATTTCGTCTTTGATCATGAAACAATTCCAGTCAGCGGTTTACAAATCATAAAGGCAGGAAGTGACAACGCCTAATGCCGCGATGAAGTCACCCCAGCCTAAGTGAGCCGCGCGCGCAGTGTCAAGAATCGCTTTGGGACAGCCGCACCGTCCGCGCAGCGGACGAAGTCAATAGCCGGTGGCGACGCCACCGGATCAGAATCAACGAACGAATCGCGACCCTGTAAGGGTCGAATCTCGCACGCCATCAAATTGTTCGACCCTTTCAGGGTCGGAATTCATGTCTTGTTCATCGATCCGTGGGCGCTGCCCACGGCTATTGAATTCATCCCCTGCGGGGATGATTGCCTTGGCCGCTCGCGGCAGTACCATGTCGTCCGATGCCACCGTTATCACGCCGGATGAATCTTGATCACACACTCGAAAGGCGTATCATGCGGACTGAATAGTCATATTCAGCAGGTTGGCGGCTGAGGAATCGCGTGCAGATAATCCAGAGACTCGAAGCGACGCGAGATGAGACGCTAGGGTTCTTTCAACTCGGTGAGTCGGAGTTGGCGCGCCGCTACGCGCCGGACAAGTGGCCGGTCAGGTTCATCCTCCATCACCTTGCCGATGCCGAGACGGTCCTGTTCGACCGCATCCGACGAATCCTCAGCGAAGGTCGACCGGTCGTGTGGGCGTTCGATCAGGATGCGTGGGCAAAAGGGCTTGATTACTCCCAACTGCCGCTGGAACTCTCTCGGAGCATCTACGAGTCCACGCGGGGCGCAATCATTCATTACGCGCGCATTCACTACGGCAAGCATGGCCATCTCGAGTTCGTTCACAGCGAGACCGGCGTCCGGACTTTGAAGGACGAATTCGACAAGGTCGCATCACACAACGAGCATCATCTCGAACAGATAAGTACGGCGCTGCGCTAATGGTTATGACTGCAGCTGAAGCGATCTCCTTCATCCAGGAGCACGGCGTGGTTCTCGCATCGGCCAAAGGCCCCGTTCCGCGGCTGACTGAGGCGATCGTCGATGAGCCGATTAAAGGGAGCTGGTGGGCCCATTCGAGGAGCCATCAAATTTTCGCCGTCCTTGAAGCAATAGCTGATTCCGACGATGTGCTCGTTTGCCGTCTGGTAAATGGAAAGGTCACTTTCATTCATCGCCGGCTTTGGCCAGCATTGGTTCGAGTAGCGAAGCGATTTCCCTCCGCTCAGATTGCGCAGGTACATGAAGTGCACACAGCCTCCGGTCGACACGTTACTCGGGAGGTTCCATTTCCAAAGTGGGTTCCGCCGGACGTTGTAGAACATGCGAAAGGGATGAGCGAGAAAGAGGCTCTTGATGCCCTGGGTCCGTGGGCTTCGACTTCACGCCAACGACGTGAAATGTAATAGCCAGTGGCAACGCCCCTGGTCGATAACAAGAGTTTGATCCAAGCCCTGAAGGAAGCACCACGCATGACACCGCTGCAAATTATCGTTGTGACCTGCCTGTACTTGGCCGAGCTGCTCATCGTCACCTACTTCACCCGCGCCACCGTGCGGCGAATCTTTGGGGCTCTGGCAGGCGGAGCAGCCGTCGGGCTTTTTGGGATGGGCGCGATCGTCGTCGGCAATGCGTTGGAGGTGTGGCGGGTGCCGATCTCATGGACACCGCTGTTCGTGACGCTGTTCTATCTCGGGATCGCCGTCTCGGCCGCACCGATCTACCTCGTCACCTGGCGGCTGGCCCGCCGGTTCGGGTGGCGTGGGCTGGCGGTGTTCATCTGTATCGTAGCGATCATCGGCCCGCCGCGGGATTACCTATTCGCGGCGACGTTCCCGAAGTGGATGGCGTTCGCACCGGGCGTTGCTCCCATCCTCGCAGACGCCGTGGCCTATGTCGGTATTGTGGCCATCGGGCACGCCGTGATGCGCCTCATCGCCGGCCGCTCACGCGAGGACCGGTTGCGGAATGAATCTTGATCACATGGTCGAAAGGCGTATTATGCGGAAGAATTCTGCATATACAGTCGTTAGCCGCCTGGAGGCGTCCGATGGAATGCCGGCTTGAACATGCGAACCTCAACGTCCGTGACGTCGAAGCAATGATCCGTTTTTTGAAGACTGCGTTTCCTGAGTTTCGGGTGCGCCGCGAAGGCAAATGTCATGGCATACGATGGGTCCACGTAGGCACCGATAACACCTACATTGTCTTGAATCCAACGAAAGCAGATTCCGAGAGACATTGGATCCCGTACAGTGGCGAGCCAGGAGTGAACCACCTCGCCTATGAGGTGGATGACGTAGCGTCGCTGCGCGCGAGGCTCAAAGCAGCAGGCTACCGGGAATCGACTGTCCCGAACGCGCATCCCCATCGGAAGCGCGTCTACTTCTACGATCCCGAAGGCAATGACTGGGAGTTCATACAGTACTTCTCCCAGGACCCTGCCGAGCGAAATGACTATGAGTTGCCCGATTCGTAGTGCTCGCTTCACGTGGCCTAACCTGAGACTCCGACATTCCGACACTCCAGAATAATCGAATCGTCGTCATCGTCGCGGCAATAGCGATCGCGTGAGGGAGGGCTCACCTTGCATCCGCCTTTGCCGCCTGATGTGCGGAAGGTCTAAGCCGCATTCATGCGGCTTGCCCGCAGGGTTATTAGGCCAGCCCTTTTAGGGCTGGTAACACAGTCGGCAAGATCATTCGTAGGACGCTTTAGCGTCCTTACCAATTGGCTGCTTCAGCGACTGGTTGGCTCAAGCCTTTTGATAAGCCCGTTGAAACGGACTCACCATTGGTTACTGCCGAGTGAACCCAGCCGTAAACGGCTGGTCTAGTAACCCTTCGGGGAAGCCGTCTGAAGACGGCAAAAACAGTGAGCCCTCGTTCAACGATAGATAGGTGCCCGCTAGAAGCGCATGTCGCCGGACGCTGCCGCTATCATGCGGAATGAATCTTGATCACCCAGGGGCAGTAGCCCGCGCGTAAGCAAGGCCGTGGTCGTGGAGCGGCTTTGCCGCCTGATGTGCGGAAGGTCTATGACCTTCCGGAATATGCTTCTATGAATCTCGGGGCTATGCCCCTGATGCGAGGCATAGCCTCGCTGAATCAAAAACTAACTCTCACGGAAAGGCAGAGCCTTTCCGCACATCAGGCGGCAGAGCCGCAACGTGATCGCAAGTTTGGGCTACTGCCCCGCCGCGAATCTTGATCGCACGCTCGAAAGGCGTATTATGCGGAAGAGTTTCGCACATACGGTACTCATCTCTCTTCCATGAAAGATCTGATCACGCAAATCGGGCCTTATCATCTCGGTCAACCAGTTGCCTCGGCTAGCGGGTTAAGAGAATTCTCAGCTGACGAGTATGCCAAGGCGGAGGCATCGGGAATGCGGAGAACTTTGAGGGATGAAAAGCTCTTTGACGGGCCAGAAAGGTTAGACCTTGTGGCTACTCCATGGGAAGGAACGATAGTCGCTTCAACTGAAGAAAAGATTTATAAGATCTGCTTACAATTCAACACCAGAAACGGCCGATTCGCGAAGATCGTATTTCGTACAGCGTTGGATTTCTTAGTTGAGGAAATGGGAAAGTATGATGAACACCGATTACTTTCTAAAAAGTACGTCTGGGACAGACCTACTGGTAATGCAATCTTCTACATGATGAAGGGTGATCCTTATCATCAAAATGGCCCCATTAATTCAATCAATCTCATGTTCACGGCACGATTCATTGTCGACCAAATGGCAGTCCCGTATGAGCAAAGATTGTAATTCAACATGATCTCCGTCGTTAGTGGCGCTCAATTATGGACGCGACCCTTAAAGCAGCATGGATAGGTGCCGTAGCAGGATTCGTTCTTTGGTTCTTTAGCTGGCTCTGGACACTGTGGACTGATCGGAGAGCTAGAAACAGAATCCGCACGATGATTAGCATTGAAATTCAGGATAACCTTGTATCGCTCCGTGCATTTTGTGCCGCCGTTGAAGAAAGAGTGAATCTTAGTGAAGCTTCACCTCTTGCAAACATGCAGCGAGGGGATGCGCTCGGTGCCATCCCATTACCCACATTCGGTCATAGGATTTGGGAAACTCTAACATCTTCAATACCTGTAGGCTTAAATGAGAATGAAATCAAAGATGTTCATTGTTTTCATTCTCAGTTGGATGAATTGATAAGGCTTAAAGGAATAAGCCACGATCCTAGAAGTCAGTGGCATAGGGAAGTTGGACGTGTAATCAATTGCCTTCTTGAAAAAGGAAATCCAATTGATGTTGATAGCTCGCCGCGGTGATTGGCGTGGTGCCACTGCGAACAAGAGCTTGACCACAAACCTCAACTCGTTCGTGTAAGAACCCAACAAGGAGAAACTTCAATGCCACCTCTAGTTATCGACACCGGAAACACGGCTTTCATGCTGCTCTGCTCCAGCCTGGTCATGCTGATGACGCCGGGGCTGGCCTTCTTCTATGGCGGCCTCGTCGGCCGCAAGAACGTGCTGGCCATAATGATCCAGAGCTTCGTTTCCATGGGTTGGACGACCGTGCTGTGGTGGGCGTTTGGTTTCTCGCTCTGCTTCAGTGGCGATCTAAAAAGCGGCACAGACTTCTTCGGCATCCTTGGTAACTTCCACTGGGCTTTTCTTCGCGGGATTACTTTGGACACGCCGTCTCTGATCAATCCGACGATCCCGATGATTGTCTTCTGCGCTTACCAGATGATGTTTGCCATCATCACGCCGGCGCTGATCACCGGGGCCTTTGCGAATCGCGTAACCTTCAAAGCGTACATGCTCTTTCTCACCGGCTGGCTGACGCTCGTCTACTTCCCGTTCGTGCACATGGTTTGGGGCGGCGGCATCATGGCGAGTTGGGGCGTGCTGGATTTTGCGGGTGGCATTGTCGTCCACAACATCGCCGGCATTGCAGCTCTTGCGTCGGTCCTCTATGTCGGCAGGCGTAAGGTTGCTGATCATGGCCCGCACTCGATCCCGCTGGTGGCGCTGGGCACGGGCATGCTCTGGTTTGGGTGGTACGGCTTCAACGCCGGCAGCGAGTTCCGCGTCGATTCGGTGACGGCGGTCGCTTTTCTGAATACTGATCTGGCCGCAAGCTTCGCGGCGATCGCCTGGCTCTGCATGGACTGGATGACGACAAAGAAACCGAAGTTTCTCGGTTTGCTGACCGGCGCCGTAGCGGGCCTGGCCACGATCACGCCGGCTGCAGGTTATGTCTCGCCGGCAACCGCTTGTTTGATCGGAATTGTCTCCGGCGTCGTCTGCTTTTACGCCGTGGCACTGAAGAACAAATTGCGTTGGGACGATGCGCTTGATGTCTGGGGCGTGCACGGTGTTGGCGGTTTCCTCGGCATTGTCCTTTGCGGCATCTTCGCCACCACGTTATTCAATCCGGCCGGTGTCGATGGTTTGATCCGAGGCAACAAGCATTTCTTTTTGGTCCAACTCGGCGCGGTGTGCCTCTCCTCGATCTGGGCGTTCGTCTTTACTTACGGAATGCTCTGGATCATAGACCGAATCACCAAAGTGAAAGTTGATGAAGCCGGAGAGACTGAAGGACTCGATATGGCGATCCACGGCGAAGCGGCCTACCTCGAAAGCATTTGAGCGATCAACTCGGCGCGCCAATAACATTGAGTAGTGAGCAGTGAACGACAGCACGTATGACGTAGCAGTGATCGGCGCCGGAGTATTTGGCGCCTGGACTGCTTACCAGCTCCGACGATCCGGCAAACGAGTAGTCCTGATCGACGCTTATGGCGCGGGCAACAGCCGTTCAAGTTCCGGCGATGAATCGCGCATCATGCGGATGGGCTACGGCGCTGACGAGATCTACACTCGCTCAGCGCTCAGGTCGTTGCAACTGTGGCAGGAATTACTTGCGCGGGTTGACCAGCCGCTCTTTCATCAGACCGGTGTGTTGTGGCTGGCCCACGAAGACGATCCGTACCCGGTGAAGTCCGCCGAAACGCTTCGGAAGATCGGGATCCCCATTGAGAAGTTAACCATGGCGGAAGTCAACCAGCGTTACCCGCAGATCGGGCTGGAACGAATTTCCTGGGCCATGCTTGAGCCCGAGAGCGGAGTATTGCTCGCGCGTCGTGCGGTGCAGGCCGTTACTTTCGCGGCAATTAAGACGGGCGTCGAGTATTTGCAGGATGCGGTGACAACACCGAACGGCAAAGGCGAGCTGGACCATATTACAACCACAAGTGGTCATCGCATCTCAGCCGGAAACTACGTCTTCGCCTGTGGCGCATGGCTGCCCCGGATCTTTCCCGAATTGTTAGCAGACCGAATTCATCCGACGCGCCAGGAGGTTTTCTATTTCGGAACTCCCGCAGGTAACAAAAGTTTTGCCGCACCGTCTCTGCCCACCTGGATCGACTTCAAAGACGAAGCTTATAGCTTGCCGGATCTCGAAGGGCGCGGCATAAAGATCGCGATTGATCGTCACGGATCCGAATTTGATCCCGACACCGGCGATCGAGTTGTGACCAGCGAGGGACTGGCTGAAGTGCGTCAATGTCTCGCCCGGCGATTACCCGCATTGAAAGACGCGCCGGTCACCGAAGCGCGTGTCTGTCAGTACGAGAACACTTCCAACGGCGACTTCCTGATCGATCGTCATCCGCTGTTTGATAACGTCTGGCTGGTTGGCGGCGGCTCGGGCCACGGCTTCAAACACGGGCCGGTCGTGGGTGAATATGTCGCCGCGAGAATCGACGGCAGCAAGGAAGGAATCGAACCTCGCTTTAGTCTCGCAACCAAAGCGCGCGAGCATAGCCGGGCGGTTTTCTAGCAGGTTGCTGAAAAAACGCGTCAAGTAGCTTTATTAGATCCTCTCTGTGGTTCTCTGTGCGATCTCTGTGCCTCTGTGGTGAGTGTTTTTCCGCGCAATTTCACCACAGAGACACAGAGAAGCACAGAGCTCGCACAGAGAAATCGTTAACCCAACTCGCGCCAATAACTTTTTTCAGCGACCTGGTAGAAGAGATGTTGCGATAGCTCAGCTCGCCGTGGCAGCGACGACTTCAGCTGATTCGGCATTACGCTTACAGATCACCAGCGTGATGTCATCGGCGGCCGGCGTGCCCTGACAGAATTTTGTGAGCGCGGATTCGATGCGATCGCGGATGCCGGCAGCCGAGGCGTCCAGGTTGCGCGCCACCACTTCGTAAAGGCGTGTCGGGCCAAACTCTTCGCCGTTCGGATTCACGGACTCAGAAACGCCATCCGAATAAATCACCAGCACGTCGCCGGGATGCAACCGCGTCTTTCCTTCGCGAAACTCCGCGTTTGACATGATGCCCAGCGGCAAACCGCCAGCGGCGAGCTGTTCCATCGTGCCACCCGCATGAACGATCAGCGGCGGGTTGTGACCGGCGTTGAGAAACGCCAGCGAGCCATTCTTCGGATCGAGTTCGGCGTAGAAGAGCGTGACGAAGCGATTCGCGGGAGTGCTATCAACCAGATAGCGATTGACCGCGCTGATTGTTTTCACCAGCGAGTTGTGCGTGTCAGAGTGCGCGTGCACCGCCGCGTGCAGTGAAGACATCAGCAAAGCCGCCGCCGGCCCCTTGCCGGAAACGTCGCCGAGCGCCACGATCAGCTTGCCGTTGTCGCGCTGGATGAAGTCGTAATAGTCACCGCCGATTTCGTAACAGGGAAAGCTGATTCCCTGTAACTCGTAACCTGCGACTATCGGCGCCGACGCCGGCTGGAATCTTTGCTGAATCTCGCTGGCGACTTGCAGCTCGCGCTCGAGGCGGACACGCTCCATCTGCTGTTCCATCAGGCGCGCGTTCTGCACGCGAATTGCCGCCACCGACGCCAGCGTCGTCAGGACTTTCAAATGATCTTCGGTAAAGCGTCCTTCGGCCAGAGGCGAGTCGGCATAGACAATCCCGAAGACTTTTTCACCCACGCCCAGCGGCACCGCCAGGACTGAGCGCACGCCCTGCAACATCACAGTGCCGCCCATGAACCGGGGATCGGCCTGCGCGTCGGAAGTCAGCACGGATTTCCCGTTCGCCACGACTTCGTCAATCACTGAACGGCTGATGCGAATCTCGCCGACTTCGCCGGCGCGGTCGCGCAGACGGGCCACAGCTACTTTCAGATCCGGGTTTTTCTCGTCGCGCATCATGATCATCGAGCGATCCGCCGGCACAGCCTGGAACACCATGGAAACAATTTGATCAAGCGTTTCGTTGAGCGTTGCGGTGTCCAGCAGCGCGACGCTGATCTTGCTAATCAGCGCGAGCAGGTCGCTTTGCCGGGAGACCCTGGACGATTCGTCAGACTGCGTGCGCGCGTCCTCGATGGCTTCAAGCAAACCCGAAGTGGTGCGACCGGTCGAAGCCAGCGAGATCGTCGCCTCGGGCACCGAAGACGAGTTGTCGGTAATCATCGTCGCGCCGCTGCTGAGCGGAAACGGCCCGTCGTTAAAATAGATTTCCGTCTCGCCAATCTGAATGCGTCCGCCGCGCGTCAGGTTGATCGGCGCTTCGACCACCGAGCCGTCGTAGAGCGTGCCGTTCGCCGATCCCAGGTCCTGCAAAAAATATTCGTCGCCTTCGTGGCGCACTTCGGCATGGACGCGCGAGGCGAAGGGATCGGGAATGCACAAATCGTTTCGCGCCGAACGCCCAATCGTGATCCGCAAGCGGCTGATCGAAAAATGCTCGGCATTCCGATCAGGATATTTGACGATTAACTCAGCCATATGAATGTGGCACGCGCATCCTGCGCGTGAATCACTGCGCGCTTTGCACGCGCGGCTTGCGTGCTGGCGCCGGCGCCGGCGATACGTGCTCGCGCACCACGATCGTCCCGGCAATTAGATCATGCAGCGCGCGCCTGCCGCTCACCGTGACGATTAGAAATCCGAGACCAAACGGCAAAAGCGATATTGGATAGCCGACAAAGTGGCGCAGCAGTGCCCGGCCGATCCCCGGCAGCCGTCCGTCGGTACGCTCGATGCGCAAACCGGTCGTCCACTTTCCCACTGTTTTTCCGGTTAGTCCAGCAAATATGCCCAAATCCAGGATCGCCACAATCAGCGTCATGAAAAGTCCGAACTTTTCGGCTGTGCCGCCGGCCATGCGCGCGCCGCCACCCATCAAACGCGCCACCATGATGCTGAAAGTAAGAATCAAGGCCAGCAGAATGTAGTCGATCAGCAGCGCGCCGCAACGCAGCGCGAATGGCGCGCGGTAGCGCACGCGAGCATGCGACTCAGCGGGATTGGCGCGGGGCGGCTTTGCAGTCTTCTCTCTTGGGATCATTGAGGGGGCCTTGATTTGTGATTTCTGATTTGCGATTTGCGATTTGCGATTGGCACTCATCCGGCTCGGCCATGATTCCCGGCAGAAGGCGCAAGTCCAAATCCAAAATCCAAAATCCAAAATCCAAAATCTAAATCTAAATCTAAATCTAAAATGCGACTATCATCCTACCAGAAAGTGCAGAGTAGTTTCTCCCAGGCGAATGCGATCGCCGCTGTCGAGCGCCCGCGGCTGGCGCGGTTCCAGACGGATTATGTCATTTACCACCGTGCCGTTAACCGAACCAAGGTCTTCGACCATGAAAGCTTCGCCTTCGCGCCAAATGCGCGCATGACGGCGCGAGACTTTGGTTTCCGGATCAAAGCGCGAAAGATCCACTTCGGGAAAAATATTCGACAACGGATCCGTGCGTCCGACCAGGTTGCTGTCCTTCTGCAAAAGGAACGAGGCGTCAAGCTCAGTCGTGCCGGCCACGATGAGCTTGGCAGTCGCGCGCGCGGCTCTAATCGCCGCGCTGGAATCGCCGGTGCCCATCGGCTGGCGCGAGCCGCAATGCGCGCAGAAGATGTCGTCGGCGGCAATCCGGCCGCCGCAGAACCCGCAAAAGACCATCGCCGCCTGCACGGTCTCGCTG
This sequence comes from Pyrinomonadaceae bacterium, assembly GCA_035545035.1. Classification (GTDB taxonomy): domain Bacteria; phylum Acidobacteriota; class Blastocatellia; order Pyrinomonadales; family Pyrinomonadaceae; genus UBA11740. The sequence goes on along the minus strand of DASZZL010000207.1, from coordinate 4,890 downwards.
CCCAGTTCGTAAGCCGGCGCGCCATAACTGACCCGGCCCGACTGGAGCTTCTCGCGATGCGCCGCGAGCACGTCGCGCAATTCTGCTCCGGACTGATAGCGATGTTCCGGTTTGTATTCGACCGTGCGGATCAGGATTTTTTCAATCTCGCTCGAAAGCGCGGGACAAATCTGACGCGGGCGCGGGTTCTTGGTGAAGTCAAAGATCAGGAGCGGATTATCCTGCGGATCGGAACCGGTCAGCAAATGAAACATCGTCGCACCCAAACTGTAAATGTCCACGCGTGGATCGGCCTGGCCGCTGAACAGCTCAGGCGGCGCATAGCCCATGGTGCCCACCGCCGTGACGCCCTTCTCTTTTTTGTTGACCCAGCGCGCGATGCCAAAGTCGATCAGCATCACGCGATTGTTGTTGCTGTCAATCATCAGGTTCGCGGGTTTCAGATCGCGATAGATGATCGATTCGGGCCGCGTGTGCAGATAATGCAGCACGTCGGCGACCTGAATTCCCCATTCCGTTACGGTGAGTTCGTCGACGCGGCCGCCGGGTGAATTACGCAGCCGTGAAGACAGGTCGTTGCCGGGAATGAACTTCATGACGAGATAGAAACGTTCTGAAATCTCGTCGTAGAAGTAGTCGTAAACTGTGGGAATCGACGGATGCTCGAGCGCCGTCAGCAGCAACGACTCTCGTTTGAAATCGGCGACAGCTTTTTCGTGCTGAGCTTCGTCGATGTGCGACTCGATCATTTCCTTGACTGCGCGCGGCGCTTCGCCCAGGTTGCGATCCTTGGCCAGATACACCGCTCCCATGCCACCGCCACCGATGCGACGAACGATCTCGTAGCGGGTGTTCAGGATTTTTCCCGAAGGGAGCGTCTTGGGTTTTGGCCCTCTTGCTTCCCCGGCATCTGCGCGAGAGGTCGCTGAAGAAATGCTCTCAACTATCTCGCCGGTGCCGGCGGCCGATTCGCTCTCTCCCAAGGGCCCCCACGTATCGCCCAATGCCAGTTTCTCCGAGTAGTCCGCGGCTTTGGCTTTGGGCTCTTCAGTCACGACCTTAGCGTCAACGCTGCCACTGCCGGCGTCAGACACAGGCGTGTCGTCGGGCGGTTGCTGCGCGCCGCAGGTTCCGCAAAAGTTTTCGTCGGGCGCCATGTTCGCGCCGCATTTACGACAAAGAGTCATTTGCAAATTGCCGGAGGAACCGAAAAATAACTAACTGAGTGAGCACGCCCCGGTCGGGCCGGAGTTTCTCTATTTCGCGACGCGGAACCGCAAGAAGGTCTTGCCGACTATGATTTCGTCGCCGTCTTGCAATGGCTGACTATTGCCGGGCGCCAGTCGGCGTCCGCGATTAACAAAAGTTCCGTTAGTCGATCCCAAATCTTCGATTGCGTATTGGCCGTCGCGCCGGGATATGCGCGCGTGCCGTCGAGATACTTTCGCCTCCGGGTCGTCCGAATCCAGATCGACGTCGGGGAATACGCCCCCTTCGGCATCCCAGCGGCCGATGTTGGCGTCTTCGTCACTCAACGAAAACTGTTTGCCGGCTGAGCTGCCGCGCTCAATTACGAGCACCGCATGCACTTCTTTCCCGGGAGCAACCAGGGGCGACGAAGTTTGGCGCTGCGACACCAGCGGCTGTCCTGCTGCTCGCACTGATGATTGCGAGATGGTTGCTGAGGCTTCTCGACGACCGTTTCGGTCACTGCCGTTGCTTTGTTCAGGGGAGCGAGTAAGGTCGCTTGCTCTTCCCGCCAGCCACATCGCGGCTCCGCACTCGTCGCAATAACGCGAGCCATCCAGGTTTTCCGTGCCGCATCTTTCGCAAGTCATCATCGCCGCGAAACCTCTCGCCCAGGCGCACGAACGAGCGCCGGCGCGAAAACATATCTTATCGCGAAACAGTTGACCGCACCAAAGGCTTTGAATCCCCACGCAGGGATTAGTTTTGCGAGCCGGGGCGGGCCGCGGCTCGTGATCCACGCGCCGGATGCGCGGGCCACCGATCGTCGCTTATAATCGTCAGTAACCACGGGATTTCTTTGAAACCGAGCGGTTGATTTCATCGTAAAATCATCTCAAGCATGAAACTGTCCGTGGCGCGCGGCGTCTAAACTGACCGGAAGCAACCGTCCAGCTAACAAAATAACTAAGGAATCTGATTCAAATGGCCCTCAGTAGAAAAAAGAAAATCATTATCGCCGTAGCCGCGGTCGTGGTGTTGTTGCTGATCGTAATCATCAGCGTCGTCGCCAGCCGCAAGGATGAACCCGAAGTTACCACGGTAAAGATCGACGTGCGTCCTGAGCTGCGCTCGACCGTGACCGCGTCGGGCGAAGTGCGTCCGGTTCGCTACATCAAGCTGACCAGCGAAGTGCCGGGGCGTATCCTCGAGATTTACGTAAACGCCGGCGATCAAGTGAACAAAGGCCAGGCGCTGGTGCGCGTCGATCCGACGCAACTGCAATCCAGCCAGGAAGCGCAGTTCGCGGCCACGCAGGCGTCGATCAACGACGTGCAGAATGCGCGCAACGGCGTGGCCTCAGCTCAGCAGAGTTTGGTGGTTGCAGAGGCAGCCGTCTCTCAGGCCAGGCAGCAGACCGTGAGCGCCGACATCGATCTGAAGACGGCTGAGCGCGAGTTGAAGCGCGCAACCAATCTGGTTGAATCGAATGTCATGTCCCGCTCAGAATACGATGCGGCCCGCGATCGTTACGATCAGGCAAAGGCGAAATTGGAAGCGCAAAACATCGCCGTGAAGGAAGCGATCGAGCGCGCTAATCAGCAACGTGTGGCGGTGAAGGAAGCGCAGACGAGCGTCAAGTCCAGCGAGAACCGCGCCAACCAGCAACAAGCCATTCTGCGTGGACAGTCGAGCCAGCGCCAAAAAGCGACACAGTACTCGCCGCTGACCGGGGTCGTCGCCGACATTCCTACGCGCGTCGGTGAGTTCGCAGTTGCCGGCCTTTCGACGACTTCGCTGATGACCATCGCCGACATGTCCACGATCAATGTCGAGGTCAACGTCGACGAAACCGAAATTGCCAACGTGGATGTCGGCCAGCAGGTGAAAGTAAAAGTTGACGCGCTCGGCGAAAAAGAGATCAACGCCAACGTCACCCAAAAGAACCCGCTCGCGATCGCGAAGTCAGACACGACCGGCGGTCTCTCGAACCGCGTCAACGTGCAGGAGGCGAAGGAATTCAAAGTCACGATCGAACTGAAGGACTTGACGGACGACGTGCGCAGCAAGCTGCGCCCAGGCATGAGCGCCACCGCCACCATCACCACCAAGACCAAGAAGGACGTGATCGCTGTGCCGCTACAGGCAATCGTGGAAAAAGCGCCGCCGACGCCGTCCCCAGGACCATCGATTGCCAGCAGCGCGCCGACTCCGCAGGGTGAAAAGCCGAAAGAACAAAAGGGCGTTTACATCCTGGACAAAACCAACAAGGTGAAGTTCGTCGAAGTCGTCACCGGCATCACTGGCGAATCTGATATCGAGATCACCAGCGGCTTGCAAGCCGGAGCAGAAGTGGTCACCGGCCCAAGTCGCGTGTTGAAAACTCTGAAAGACGGCGCGACGGTGAAACGGCAAACGCGCGCTTCCGCCGCCAACGCCAACGCCGGTGGAGGAAACTAATGACCGACGCTACGGTCGCCACATCGCAACCCTCTTCGGGCGTCAGCGTCAAGCCTGAGTTGCCATCGGACGACGGCAAGGCCAACTTGCTGATCTCGATGCGCAACATCTGGAAGACCTATGACATGGGCGCTGAGAAAGTGCACGCGCTTCATGGCGTTTCGTTTGACGTGCACCGCGGCGAGTATCTGGCGATCACGGGACCATCAGGTTCGGGCAAGTCAACGCTGATGAATTTGATTGGCTGTCTCGACACGCCGTCGCAGGGCGAGTACTGGCTGAACGGAAAGAACGTTTCCGAAATGGACGACGACGAGCTGGCGCGCATTCGTAACCAGGAAGTCGGTTTCGTTTTCCAGACTTTCAACCTGCTGGCGCGGGCCACGGCGCTGCACAACGTCGAGCTGCCGCTCATCTATGGCGGCATTCCCGGATCGAAGCGTCACGAGATGGCCAAGCAGGCGCTCGGCGCCGTCGATCTCACTGATCGCATGACGCACCGCCCCAACGAACTTTCCGGCGGCCAGCGTCAGCGGGTGGCAATTGCGCGCGCGCTGGTGAATCATCCTTCGATCCTGCTGGCGGACGAACCGACCGGAGCGCTGGATACGTCCACGAGTTACGACATCATGAACCTCTTCGAAAGACTCTACGAAGACGGCAATACAATCATCCTCGTCACCCATGAGCACGACATAGCGGCGCGCGCACGCCGCATCATGTCGATCCGCGACGGGCTGATCGAAAAAGACGAACAAGTCAGGTAGGATACGCTCTCGTGTCCACACTCAGCGATGCAAAAGCAGAACAGCCCGGCAATGCCTTCAGCCGACGAATCCGCCTTCCCGACAGAATCCGTTCGTCCCCCCTCTTTCGGGTCGCCGCGCTTTGGGAAGCGTTTTTCGTGGCCGCGGCCAGCCTGCGGCAAAACAAACTGCGCACGGCCCTGACGCTGGTCGGGATCATTGTCGGCGTCACGGCCGTCATCTCAGTAGTCACGATCATCAAAGGTCTCGACCAGACCGTGGCCCAAACGTTTTCTTCGCAGGGCTCGACTGTGTTTACGATCTCGAAGCGGCCGCGCGTGATCACGTCGCGCGAGGACTTCATCAAATTCAACAAACGCAAAGACATTACTCAGGAAGACGCTGAGGCGATTTTTCGTTTGTGCACGAACTGTTGGCGGACGGGCATAGTTGCTAACGACGGCGTGACCGTCAAACACGGGAATCAGAGGGCCGA
>DASZZL010000206.1:0-7044 GCA_035545035.1 Pyrinomonadaceae bacterium | reverse complement strand
GCCGATGAAACCCTCGGCTTCCAGATCGCGCAGTACATCGATCGGAAACACGACGTTGATGTCCTGATCAGCGTCCGTGTGATCGTAGTGATGATGCGTGACCATCAACTGCGAAGAGTCAACGTCGGGCGGAATCTCTCGGTAGCCCAGGTCGCCGAGCTCGTCGGCAATATTGAACGCCTCCTGATCTCTCAGGTGAACGCCGCCGGCGGTCACGATCGCAATCGTGCTCTTCGACAATTCGCGATCGAAGGGCGTGAAGGGCACACATTTTCTGGAGATAGACATGATCAGAGATCAGATGTCAGAAGTCAGAGATCAGAAGTTAGGTTAGCAAATCTTAAGCTACTTACAAACCGTGCCGAGTTCCGAAAGTTGTTCTCTGTGAAACTCTGTGGTCCTCCGTGTCTCTGTGGTAAATGAACGCGGAAAACACTCACCACAGAGACACAGAGAACACGGAGGCGGCACAGAGAAAACGAAAATGCCAGATGCCGGATTCATCTCTCCTCCGACATCTGACATCTGATCTCTGACTTCTGACCTCTAGCTTACAGCTTCCGCAAGACTTCCAGAAGATCCTCGTTATCCGGCTGATCGGAAATGTCGTGGATGTCTTTGTAGGCGAGCTTGCCTTCCCTGTCCACGATGAAGAGCGCCCGTTCGGAGATCCCGTCTTTGGCGCGATACGCCCCGTACGCGCGCGCCACTTCGCCCTTCGGCTCGAAATCGCTCAACAGATCGTATGAGAGTCCGCCGAGACTCTTGGCCCAGGCGGTGTTGCATGGCACGCTGTCAACTGAAATGCCCAGAACCTGAGCATCATAGCCCTTGAAACGTTCGAGGTCGGCCTCGTACGCGGGCATCTGCGCCGTTCAAACCGGCGTCCAGGCCAGCGGATAAAACGCGATCACTACGTTGTTCTTGCCGCGGAAATCCGAGAGCTTCACCTTCTTGCCTTTTTCCATATTGCTCGGCAGCTCAAAATCCGGGGCCATCTCTCCAACTTCAGGCATGAAATAGAATTCCTCCTTGGAAGATCAAATCAAAACTTATTGTCGTACTTGATGAAGTAAGATTAGCTTGTTTCGATTGATCGTTCAAGGAAGGAGCAGCAGCGAACGGTAGTTTATTCTCTTTCGATCATCCACAGCACTTTCTTATTCCCGGAGTCATAAATCCACAGACGAGACCATGGGCCACGCAGAATCATATCCTGCGTCATCCAACAAAATTGCTGCGCAATGGAAGGCTGCAAATCGAGTGGCGGATACTGCTTATCGTAGTAAGCCAGTAACTCGAGTGCGCCATCACAAGAGATATAGGTCTTGTGGCTTTTGGTAGAAAAGGCTTTTAGGAGCGGCCTATCGTCAAAGTAGGCACCACCAGTAGGTTTCAGCGGGTCTATGCAACTCATGTTTCGAGCTAAACCTTCATCTGTGATTTCCGTCAACTCGAAATAGTGATGCTGCCCAGATATCGCACAACTGATGTCGGGCTTCGGCCATTTCTCACTTTGGATTGACCCAGTGTCAACTCTCAAGTTTGTTGTGGCGATAAACTGATTGAAGATTCTTCGTTCATTTCGAGCTCTCATCTCTTCTCTATTGCTCATAGATCCTCTTTGCTTGCGCGTCGTCATCGACCAAATGCTTGTTGGGCATAAGCCTTAGCAAATTCAAGAATAGCATTAATGCATTCTACTGCGTCGCCGCTGCCACATAAGTCATAGGTGTTGGGAATGTAGATCCCCAGTTCTGATGCTCGATCGCCCAACCTCACAGCTTGATCCGAAAGAGGGCTCTTGGTGATGAAAACAAGCTGGAGTGTCTTTGCTGCGTATAAGTACGAGAGCGGATCTGCCAGGTCTTCCTGCTCGGCGACTTCTTGGACTGCCTCCTCTACTAGGCCAGCATTAGCCTCCTGGAAACGTGCCGCATCGCTGCTGAAAGGTGGCTCGCAAATCAAATCGCTCAAGATGGAAGCAGCAAGAAGCGCGGGCGCTTCGAGACGCGATTGGAATCTAAGCATGAAGGTCGTAAGGATGCCCGCCTGAAGCTGAGAGATCGCCTCCGTGAGCACACCTAATGGTGACGACTGTTCTTCCGCGACCATGATTATCTTTCGAATAGATTCTCGTTTACATCGGCGGGCAATCGCAAGCTGAAGCGTCACAGGCTGAATTCAACTGCGGCTATGCCGCCGCCCAGTGCGGAAATCTTCAAGTTTCATTAACCAAGGATCATCCTCAAGGCGTCTTTGAGGGCGACAAGATCTGGCTGTTTGAGTTGGCCCAAGGCTCGAATGATTAGCGCTTTTTCTACAGTAGTGAGGATTGGCTTGATTGTTGAAGCTTTGAGTAAACCCGCCCCTTTCCAATCCGAGACAACGACTTCGCCAATTCTGGGATAATCGGACAAGTGACCGGTGACGGCCATTAAGATAACGTCGGGTCGTGCCTTGTTGTATCCATCAGAGCTCACGACGACCGCGGGACGCTTCTTGGTTGCCGTCTGATCGGTGAAAGGGAACGGAACAAGGACTACGTCACCGAAGTCATAGGCTGTCGTATTCGGCATCGTCTGGGTTGTTCCAAACCGCTCCAAACGCCGGTTCAGAGATTCTCGAGGCGGCCTCTACTAAAAGCCGATCATCACGATGCGCGAGGAAGTTCACAAAATCCACGACCTCCGCGATCTTGTCAGGTGGAAGCGCTTTTATCTTTTCGATCAGCTTTTCGTCTTGCATGATTTCGACCCATTCCGATCACTTCAGAGTATAAGCTTCGGTACGCCCGAAGACGAGCCCTCCTTCACAGTTGGGCCACTGCCCCGATTCTTGTCGAAGAGTTCGCACTATCTGAGAGTCAGATCCGGCAGATGAGTAGCTCACGCTCGTAGATCATCTCCGGAGGCAGGCGGTCATGTAGATCGAGAAAGAGTTCCTCGTGTCCGAGCACTTCGTCGCGCCACGCATCACGATCGAATTCCTGCAACTCTTCAAATTTCTCCTTCGAAAAGTCGAGCCCCTGCCACTCGATGTCTTCATAGTGCGGCATCCAGCCTATCGGAGTCTCTCTGCCGAGCGCGCGGCCATGGGAGCGATCGACGACCCATTTCAACACGCGCATATTCTCGCTGAAGCCGGGCCAAAGGAACTTCCCTTCGGCATCCTTGCGAAACCAGTTCACGTGAAAAATCCGAGGCGTTTCGGTGAGTGAGCGCTGCATACGGATCCAGTGCCGAAAATAATCGCCCATGTGATAGCCGCAGAACGGCAGCATGGCCATCGGGTCGCGGCGCACTTTGCCGATCGTACCCGCCGCCGCCGCCGTCATTTCTGATCCCATGGTGGCGCCCGTGTAGACGCCTGCGCTCCAGTTGAATGACTGATAGACGAGCGGCATTGTCGTAGCGCGCCGGCCACCAAAAATGATCGCGCTGATCGGTACGCCGTTGGGGTTTTCCCAGTCGGGATCGATCGTCGGGCACTGTGCAGCAGGAGCAGTGAAACGCGCGTTCGGATGCGCGGCCTTCGAGCCGGTTTCTTTCGCGATTTGCGGTGTCCACTTGTTGCCCTGCCAGTCCAGGCATTCCGCCGGGGCTTTGTCGGTCATGCCTTCCCACCACACACCGCCTTCAGGCGTGAGTGCCACGTTGGTAAAGATAGAGTTTTTTGAAAGCGAAATCATCGCGTTCGGATTGGTCTTAGCGGACGTACCCGGCGCGACCCCAAAGAAACCAGCTTCGGGATTGATGGCGCGCAAGCGTCCGTTGGCGTCTGGCCTGATCCACGCAATGTCGTCTCCAACAGTCCAAACTTTCCAACCCTCGAAACCTTTGGGCGGGATGAGCATGGCGAAATTCGTCTTGCCGCAAGCGCTCGGAAACGCGGCGGTAACGTAAGTCTTTTCACCTTGAGGATTCTCTACACCGACGATGAGCATGTGCTCGGCCATCCACCCTTCATCTCGCGCAATATTGGAAGCGATGCGCAGCGCGAAACATTTCTTGCCAAGGAGCGCATTGCCGCCATAGCCGGAGCCGTAAGACCAGATCTCGCGCGTCTCGGGAAAATGGACGATGTACTTTTCTTTGTTGCAAGGCCAGGGAACATCCTTTTGGCCGGGCGCGAGCGGGGCGCCAACCGAATGCATGCAGGGCACAACGCGTTTATAGTCCTTGTCGATCTCTGCATAAACCGGCAAACCGATACGCGCCATGATGCGCATGTTGACGACGACGTATGGCGAGTCGGTTAGCTGCACACCGATCTGCGACATTGGCGAACCGATTGGTCCCATGCTGAAGGGCAGCACGTACATCGTCCGACCTTGCATGCAACCGTTGAAAAGCTCTTTCAATTTCCGGCGCATCTGAAACGGCTCTTCCCAGTTGTTAGTGGGACCAGCGCCGTCTTTTGAAAGCGAGCAGATAAAGGTGCGGTCTTCAACACGGGCAACATCGCTCCGGTCGGAGCGCGCATAGTAGCAGCCCGGCCAGAGCTCTTCGTTGAGTTTGGTGAAGGTGCCGCCGGCTACCATCTGAGCTTTCAGCGTCTCATCCTCTTCCTGCGAGCCGTCTACCCAGTGAATAGTGTCAGGCTTGGTTAGATTAGCCATCTTCTCGACCCAATTAAGCAGATGAGTGTTCTTGCTCAGCGGGGCGGCCGGGTTCCGATCCTCTATTGTTTTCTGTGTGCGAGTAGAACTCATTGGGTGCTCCGATCGTGATTATTGATTGCTGTAAGTTTCGGTGTATTTGAATCTAATCTCTTACATCAGAGCACACGGTAGAATCAAGTTGGCGTCGTCAGGCTCCTGAACCCGCCCGCTAACGCAGGCGGTACTGACAAAACCCTTGGCTTCTGGTATTGCTTTTCACATGAACGCGCAGCCGCCACGCGAGGCTTTCACCGCCAAAGAGTGGAAGCTGATCCAGTCACATCGCACGCCCGCGCAAGTGCAGCGCTGGCTGACGCTGATGCCTTACAACTGGGAACGCGAGGGCGGCACGATGCGTTCTTTCCGCGAGGTGGTGAAAAGAAATGAAGCCCATTGTCTGGAAGCCGCGGTTGCTGCCGCCGTCATTCTCGAACAGCATGGTTACCAGCCGCTCTTGCTCGATCTGGAATCGTGGGACTTACTCGACCACGTGATCTTTGTGTTTCAGAAAGGAGGGCGGTGGGGATCGATTGGGCGCTCGCGCGACATCGGGTTGCATGGAAGAAAGCCTTTGTTTCGAAACCTGCGGCAGTTAGTCTGGAGCTACTTTGATCCGTACATCGACATGACGGGTCGGATTAAAGGCTATGGCCTCACTTCGCTCTACGACCTCGGCAATTACGATTGGCGCTTCTCTGCAAAGAACATGCACAAGATCGAAGATCATCTGCGCGCGATCCCGCACCGCGTCCTGCGCTCGTCAGATCGTCGGTACGAGTACTGGCACGAACGCTACAAGAAATACAAGCAGCGCTTCCCCGATCGTTCACCCTCTTACTACGGCAATCGCAATCAGTGGATGTTGTAGGCAGCGTGGTAATGAAGTCAGTACCACCTGCGTCAGCAGGTGGGTCCATCGGTCAATCTGGGAGGTAAGTGTTGGATCCACCCGCTCACGCGGGTGGTACTGACTCCGCGGCGTCGATGAAGTCGGTAGCTCGCTATTGGTCCGGCAAAACGAGAGCCGGTTTTCTTTTGGCTTTCGCCTCTATCAGCATGTGAGCCACGACTGAAGCGATAATGATCGCGCCTCCCAGGATCGCCCAACTCGATGGCCGCTCGCCGATGAAAAGAAACACCCAAATCGGATTCAGCACCGGCTCGATATAGCCGATGATGCTCGCATCCAGCGAGCGCAGGCCGCGCGCCATTGCCAGCGTGAACAGCAGGTAAGCACATCCAATCTGGATGACGCCGAGATAGCTTATTCGCGCGAGATCTGATGCGCTGATCCCGCGACGTGCTGCTCCGAAGAACGCCGGCGCGCAAATCAAAACCACGATCAGATTGCCATAGATCGCTGATGAAGCGCGGTTGACGTCGCGCGCCTTTGAGTGACGCAACAACAGGAAGAAAAGCGCAAAGCATACTCCCGACGCCAGCGCGAGCAGGTTTCCATCCACGTCCTGCGGTCGCAACTTGCCCACGAAAAACAAAGACATGCCGGCGACGCACGCAGCGACCGTGATCAGATCGCGCCGGCGAAACTTTTCTTTGTAGAACAGCGGTTCCAGGATCAGCACATAAACCGGCGCGGTGTATTGCAGAAAGATCGCATTGGCCGCAGTGGTGAGTTTAGTAGCCAGGACAAACAAGAGCAGCAACGCCGCGTAAAGGATCGATGTGATCGCGCTGACGCGGTTAAGGCCGAAGCCTTCGCGTCGGGTGACGATGGCGATTGTGATTGCCGCCAGCAGCGAGCGGCCAAATGAAAGCTCGACCGCGGAGAGCGAGGTTGCCTTGATGAAAAGCCCGCCCGTGCTCCAGAGAATTGCGGCGCCAAGCACAAGCAGGAGCGGAGAGACGCCTGCCTTTTTGATTAGTGAGTCACGATGATCGGCCACGACTCTTTGAGAGAACTAATTCACGGCTTCGTTCGCGCGATCAGATCCTGCCTGTTCGTTAGGCCGCACGACTGGCGCGTTTGCCTCTTCCTTCAACGCGCGCAGGTGTCTTCCGAACTGGCCATTCCACGGCGGAATCACGACTGAAACCGCGCCGTACGCTTGCGACTGACAAGCGAGGCGAATCAGAGGCTTCGGTTCGGCCGTGTCGATGTATCCGAACTCTTTGATCTTTTTTCCTTCGCGCGCGCCCACGTCGGCCAGTTTCGCCGCGCCGCCAAGCACGCCTACCCAGCAAGTGCCACACGCTGCCGAACGACATTCGACTGGAATCGGTCCCTCACCGCGGCGTGGATCGATGGCTCGCCAGTCGCGCGAATGATCTGAGGCGGCGCCCCACGCCAGGTCCTGGCCTTCGTTCAATTTGTACTTCGCCTTGTCGTCGTCCTCATCGTGCGTGACGGTGTACTGTTTGTT
>DASZZL010000205.1:0-2108 GCA_035545035.1 Pyrinomonadaceae bacterium | reverse complement strand
AGCCGGGGATATCTTCTTTTATCCAAGGAAGAAGAAGCGACGTCGATCGAAACGGAAGTGAATGATCAGGCGCCCGCGAATGTCCGCTCTTGGCACAAAGCGGACGTGCCAGCTCATCCGAGCAAAGTCCGTTATTGGGGGTAAACCGGACGTGACGCGGACATCGGAACCGTCCGTCTTGTCAGCGAAAAAGCCCCGGCGCATGATCGCAGCGCGAGGAAATACAACATCCAGGGAGGATCTTATGCCGACATTCATGCTATCGCTCAATTTTACCGATCAGGGCATCCGCACGATCAAGGACGCGCCGAAGCGCGTTCAAGGCGCCCGCGATCTCGCCAAGAAGGTGGGTGTTGAGATCAAGCAGCTTTATCTCACCGCTGGCAAAAGCGATCTGGTAGCCTTCCTCGACACGCCGAACGGCGACAACGTCGCCAAATTCGCGCTGGCGCTGAGCTCGATGGGCAATGTGCGCACGCGCACCGCCCGCGCATGGACGGAGGCGGAATACCTAAAGCTCATTTCAGAGCTGCCCTGAACGGCGTCGCGGCGGCCGCTGGCACCCGCTTTCTGCCTATTCCGCAAGACAATCACTAGCGAGGCCGCCTCAGTTGGCGGCCTCTTTCATTTCAAACCAAGCGTGTGATGTCGCTTACTGGCACCGAACGGACCTGCCAGCCGCGGCGATCAATGTTTGCTTATTGGGGTGAAGCAGACTCAACGCGGAGATGCCGTCACTTCTGAGTCTGACCCATCTCGGTCATGGGGCAGCGTTTCAACGAAATCTGCCCGAGAGCCATCGATGTTTTCGACGCTACGATACTGCGTCTTTGGCAGCCTTTACCGGCCGAGCCCTGATGATCTTCCGAGCCGGCTTCGCCTTAAATATTGTTGGCTCCTTTGTGAACGGATTGATGCCGCTCCGCTCCTTTGTGGCGGGCTTATTGATAACAACGAATTTGGCAAATCCGGGCACAAGGAAGGCTCCTGATTTCTTGAGTTCCATGTAGCCTATCTTAGCGAGCGACTCGATGACGCCTTTGATGTCCTTCCGCGTCATATTGTTCGAATGCTGCTCAGCGATTTTCTGAATGAGCTCCGACTTCGACATCAACTTGGCCATGTCTCCTCCATATTTTCGAATCGTACGTGACTGAGTTAGCCCGAAGTTTGCGATGGGGGGAACTCGGCGGTTCACTGCAATGCAGCAATTCAGGGGAAAACGAAGTTGAAGCGGACTCGTCGCCGACGGCCTCGATCAGTCGAAAACGACCCTTCCGCGACATCGGCCGCGTTCAACGAAGCCGTGTTCGAAGTCCCTCCGGTCGTGCAGGTGACCAAGTCCGAATTGGTTATCAACCTTCAATCGGCTAAGGTGCTCGGCCTCACTGTGTCGCCGCAGTTACTCGCCCGCGCTGACGAGGTGATCGTGTAAGACTCGGCTGATGGCAGCTTCTGGCACCGAACGGACCTGCCAGCCGCGGCGATCAATGTCTGCTCATTGGGGTGAAGGAGACCCAATGCGGACATGCAGCTACGTCTGAGTCTGACCCAAAGCGGACATTGCACATAACGCCTGATGATCGGCCGTCAAATAACACCTAATTACGAAGCATCTTTTGGCCACGCCTGAAAACACCCGGCGATTTCGCTAGCCTTAGGCGGGCGCACCTTTGCGCCAACCGCGTTCTTTTCCTGCACCGACGGGCAGGGCGAAGAGCCATAGGAACAGAACACACAACAGTCGCCAGGCCGCGGCTTCAAGCGAGCGCTGCAGTTTTTACAGTCGTAAAAGAACACGCAAGCATTCGAGGGCATAGACTCGATCGCTTGGTATCCGCACCGGGGGCAGGTGATCAACGAAACTTCGGTCATGCAAAGCAGTCTAGTGCTCGTGTCCATGCAGCAACAGCGGGTCACGAGTTTGTGTTTGCGGAAGCCAACAAGCGCGATTATCTTCCGGTCATGGCCTCTCGTTTTCGTCATCGCCTGATTGGGCTCGCGACCGCCGTGCTGTTCTGTTTCAGCATCGTTGGCCACGGTTTTGCGATGAGCGATATGAGCGCCAAGATGGTTATGGCCACGTCGGTCGCCGACATGTCCCAGGA
>DASZZL010000204.1:0-8125 GCA_035545035.1 Pyrinomonadaceae bacterium | reverse complement strand
GACGTGGCCCTCTGTGATCGCGACGGAATGCGTCTGACCAACGAAGCGATCGTTGCCGGCGTTCCGGTCGCTGTCCCGATGATGGATATCCACACGGTGGGCGCGGGCGGCGGATCGATTGCGCGCGTGGACGAAGGCGGTTCGTTGCGCGTCGGCCCGGAATCCGCGGGCGCCGACCCCGGTCCCGCGTGTTACGGTCGATCGCTTCTACCTACCGTCACTGACGCCCACGTTATGCTGGGCCATTTTCCCGACGTGGCTTTGCTGGGCGGAGAATTTAGGCTGGATGAAGGCCGCGCACGCGAAGCGCTTGAGAAGCTTGCGCGTGAAATGTCTGCTGCGGCGGGACGCAAAGTGAGTGCTGTCCAGGCAGCGCAAGGCGTGCTCGCGGTCGTCAACACAAACATGGAGCGGGCGCTGCGTCACATCTCCGTCGAGCGCGGTCACGACCCGCGCGATTTCACTCTGGTGCCATTCGGCGGCGCTGGTGGCTTGCACGCCGTCGAGCTGGCGCGCGCGTTACGCATCCCGCGCGTGCTTCTTCCATCATCGCCGGGCGCGCTTTCGGCGATTGGCGTCGTCACGGCCGACGTGGTTAAAGATCAAAGTCGAACGGTGATGGTCGCAGCCGGGCCTGGAATCGAAGAGAAACTTGCGCGCGTCTTTCGCGATATGGAAACACTGGCGCGGGCGACTCTGCGTCGCGAGGGTTTTTCGGAGGGTAAACAGCGTCACGAAAGGTCGCTTGCCGTCCGATACAAGGGCCAATCGTTCGAAATCGAAATCAAACAGACCTCCGGAAACATTGTGGGCGCCTTTCATCGCGCTCATCGCGCGCGTTATGGTTATGCGCAAGAGAAGAACGTCGTAGAAATAGTAAGCGCGCGCGTGCGATCGATTGGTGTGGTTGAGAAATCGAGAGCGCGGCGCTACAAGAGTCCAACTTCCAGGAGTTTTGCGAAGCCTGACGATTTTACGGAAACATATTTCGAGGGAAAAAAGAGAGTTCGCGCCGCTGTCTATCGCCGCGAAGAGTTGCAAGCCGGAGCTCGCCTGCGAGTGCCCTGCATCTTAACTGAATATTCGGGAACGACATTGATTCCGGACGGGACAATCGGCATTGGCGATCGCTTTGGTAATCTCTTAATCAATGCCGGCGGTGCGCCTGGTTAGCTTCTGTCTTTGGGGCGTTGGGCGCTCGGACGTGCTCTTAACAACGAATTTGGTTCATTTGCATCCAACTCAATGTTATCAAAATCTCGAAAACAGGAGCCGAGTATGAAACGGGGCCTCCTTGCTGTCTGTTTGTTGCTATTCCCTTCGTCTGCTTTTGCGCAATCCCCCTCAACAAAACTGCCGTCGCAGAAAGCAAATCAGCCGCGTTTCGAAATACGCGTGAAGCCTTTTATCGATCTTCACTTCTATGTTTACAAATTAGCGTCTGGCGATAATAAGCTCCCGGACATTGACGGCTTCGCACAGGCCGTCGAGGCTGCCCGTCAGGTGCCTATGTATCAGACTCTCATCGACCTGCTCTTATTCAATTGTGAAAACGCCGCCGATGCAGAGCGAGTCTTTGCGCAATTCCCGGAGACCTTCAAGCTGCGTCAGGGAAACGTAATCCCTCTGCGCGAAAAAGCGGTTCGCCTCGCCAGGAGTCTAGCGGTTATTGAAAAGCCGTTCCTCGAAAAAGTGTGGCCGCAACACAGAGATGCTATTCGGAAGGCGGCGGCGAGCGTCGCCCAAACCCTGGGGCCGAAAGAGCAGGAATGCTTCGCGTATCTAACCGGGCGTCTGGGTCTGGAAGCTGCAAATTATGTCGTTCCAGTCTACTTTGTAGCTGAGATGCCGTGGCCCTCGGCATTGACGGCGATCGGTAAAGAGAGTGGCCATGGTGCGTGTGTTGTTAACGTCGGAGCTCGCCAGGGCGCAAGCCTTTTTGATTCTATCTTGCACGAGGCAATTCATGCGCTTGATGCCGAGACAAGAGGGGAAGGAAATGTACTGATAGAGTTTCAGAATCAACTGTTGAAGAACGGGTTTGATCAGAACGACCTGGTTGTCCGCCACGCGCCACACTTTCTGGTATTCATTCAAAGCGTGGAGACCGTAAGGAGATTCCTTGATGCGTCCTACCAGCCCTACGATGAAGGAGTCTTCGTGCGGCCCGGGCTTCAGCCGATGGTAAGCATCGAACGGCCCATCTGGACAGCTTATCTTGACGGCAAATTCTCACGCGAAGAGGCGCTCAAGCAGATGGTGGCCGCTTTCGTCAAAGCGCGCGAGAAAGAAGCTGGCGAGTGAAGCCTCGGAGTCAGCTCGACGTGCGGCCTACTGCAAAATGAAGGCATTCGATCCAATCACACTGGAAATCTACCGCGCGCTCTACACTTCGGTGGCGGAAGAGATGGGCACCGCGCTGCGGCGCACTTCGTTCTCGCCCAATATCAAGGAGCGGCGCGATTATTCCTGCGCGGTCTTTGATTCTGCGGGGCGCGTTATAGCGCAGGGCGATCACATGCCCGTCCATCTCGGCTCGATGCCCATGGCGGTGGCGGCAGCGCTGAGCGAAGTTGAGATCGGCCCGGGTGACGTGGTCGCGTTGAACGATCCGTTTGCGGGCGGAACGCATTTGCCGGACGTGACTTTGGTTGCGGGTGTTTTCGTAGCGAAGGCACGAAGCCGACGGCAGACGGCAAATGGAAGGGACTCTTCCGGTCGTCCGTCGTCGGTCGTCCGTCCTCTTTTCTATGTTGCCAACCGCGCGCATCACGCCGATATTGGCGGCGCGACGCCGGGCTCGATGGGTCTGGCGACCGACATTTATGGCGAGGGCGTGCGGATTCCGCCAATTCGCATCGTTCGCGGCGGCGAGATTTGCGAAGACGTGATGAAATTGGTCCTTGCCAACGTGCGCAGCAGCGACGAACGCCGCGCGGACTTCGAAGCTCAAATTGGATCACTCAAAACCGGCGCGTCGCGTTTGCTTGAGATTGTCGAACGACGCGGGGCGAAAGAGGCGAGCGAGTACGCTGCGCACCTGATTTCCTATTCGTCGCGCATGATGCACCACGCCATCGCTGCGATTCCTGATGGCAGCTACGAAGCTGAAGACGCGCTCGATGACGATGGAATCAGCGCGGGCGAGATTCCCATTCGAGTGCGCATAACGATCAAAGGCGATCGCGCGCGCGTTGATTTCACTGGTACGGCGCCGCAAGTTTCCGGCGCGGTCAACGCCGTCGAAGCGATTACCGCTTCGGCCGTCTCGTACGTTTTCCGCTGCCTGGTCGGCGGCGACATTCCGGCCAGCGCCGGTCTGATGGAACCGCTGGAAGTAATCGCGCCGAAGGGCACGGTCGTCAATGCCGCTCATCCGGCATCAGTCGCCGGCGGAAATGTCGAGACGTCGCAGCGCGTAGTCGATGTTATCTTCAAAGCTCTCGCCCAGGCAATTCCTGATCGCATTCCGGCCGCGAGCCAGGGCACTATGAACAACTTGACGATCGGCGGAATCGATCCACGCACGGGCGCAGAGTTTTCTTACTATGAAACCGTTGCCGGCGGCATGGGCGCGCGACCAACGCAGGACGGCATGAGCGCCACGCACACGCACATGACGAACAGTCTGAACACGCCGGCTGAAGCGCTTGAATACGCTTATCCGCTGCGTGTGCGGCAGTATCGCATTCGCAAAGGTTCAGGCGGACGCGGGCGGCACAAAGGTGGCGATGGAGCAATTCGCGAGATTGAAACATTGGCGCCCGCGCGGATGTCTCTGCTGGCCGACCGGCGCAAGCGCGCGCCTTATGGATTGCACGGCGGCGCAGACGGCGAGGTCGGTCGCGCATGGATCATTCGCCGCGATGGCCGCGAAGAAAAATTGACTTCAAAAGGAAGCTGGGAACTCAAGAGCGGCGATCGCGTGCGCATCGAGACGCCGAGCGGCGGTGGTTTTGGCAAATGTTCGTGAGGCGTCAGCAGGGCTTTTATTTGGTTCACTAAAACGGTCACGCTGTTCCGTGGTAGAATTTTGGCGGAGATGAAGCAAGAATGAGCCAAGCCAATTGGATGCTGGAGGAAACCATCGATCGCGGCCGGGAGATTGCGGAGGCACGCGCTCAACTAATGGAATTTGCGGCGCAACAAGGAGTATCTCCAGTCAACGATCTTGCTGACTTGAAAGGCTCGCCGGCGCCGGACGATTCGGGAAATGACGACGTTGATGAACTGCTCCGCCTGTTGCGTCAGTGGCGTGAAGAAGATTTGCCGGAGGGCGAGTAGTGGCGGTCGTTGTCGATACCGATGTGGTTTCATTCCTTTACAAGCAAGACGACCGGGGCGCCTTCTATCTTCCTTATCTCTCTAACCAGTTACCAATAATCTCCTTCATGACTCTGGCTGAGCTGGAGCGATGGTGATTTCACAAACCTGAGTGATGGTGACTTTTCAACCTATATGAGCACCACGGCAACGATGATCAGAACTAATGAACCCGAAGAAATTGAGATTCAAAGCCGGAGCGAGCACCCCGGTCCTGCGCGTCAAACCGCCGGCTGGATCGAAGTGATAGCCGGGTCGATGTTCTCGGGCAAATCCGAAGAACTGATTCGCCGTCTGCGCCGCGCGAAGATTGCGCGTCAGAAAGTCCAGGTCTTCAAGCCTGAGATCGATTCGCGCTTTTCGAACGATCACATCGTCTCGCATTCCGAGATGAAGCACGAATCCGCTAATGTTCGGACTTCTGCAGAGGTGCGCGCCAGAGTTGAGCCGGATACCCAGGTTATCGGCATCGACGAAGCCCAGTTTTTCGACAACGAACTCATTCCGATCGTTAACGAACTCGCTGAACGTGGCATGCGCGTGATCGTCGCCGGGCTCGATCAGGACTATACCGGCAAACCCTGGGAACCAATGCCGCAACTACTGGCGATCGCCGAATACATCACTAAGACGCACGCGATCTGCGTTAAGTGCGGCCAGCCGGCAAACTATTCACAGCGGACTTTCGAGTCTGAAGAACGCGTCGCAGTCGGCGGCGGTGGCATGTACGAAGCGCGTTGCCGCCAGTGCTTCGTGCCGCACGCCGACGCGCCGACGATTCATCCGGATTAGCTGATCGACTCTCACGATCTGGCAACTCCATACCAAACTTTCTAATCCAACCGCGCAAGAAGGCTCCCCGTCCACGTTCTTAAACCAACAAACGCTTCGCGCGCTCTTCAGCGGAGTTACAGAGTTTCAACTTTTCGCGCTGTGTGATCTTCCCCAGGCTAGCGCACGGCAAGTTCTCAGCTAACTGGAAGGAGAAGAATGATGAAAACGAATTTGTTTGGGATGGTAGCCACGCTGGTGATGCTGGTAGCAGCGCCGCTGGGCATCGTGGCGGAATGGGGTAATCACGGGGGCCAGAAACCGCAGGGCCAGGATGAATATCGGCTCGAGGGGCCGTTCACCCAGGACAATCTGACGGTGTTCCTGATTCACGGCAAAGACAAGATTAAGGGCGTGACTTTTCTGACGCTACAGGAAGCGTTAGTGCAAAAGAAAGTCATCGTGCGCGAGACGCGCGAAGTCAACGAACTTTCGATCGAGAACGTTTCGAGCGAAGAAGTTTACGTGCAGTCAGGCGACATCGTGAAAGGTGGCCAGCAGGATCGCATGATGGCCGTCGATCTGATTCTGCCTCCACGCTCCGGCAAGATTGCGATCTCCGCCTTCTGTGTCGAGAACGGACGATGGAGCCAGCGCGGTAGCGAGGAAGTTACGGCGTTTGGTTCATCGGCCAACGTAGTCGCGGGGCGTGACTTGAAACTGGCGGCGAAAAGCGCCGGCTCGCAGGGCGAGGTTTGGCGGCAAGTCGCGGTGGCCCAGGATAAGCTGAGCGCCAACACCGGCACGCGCGTGAATGGCGCGGCGTCGCCGACGAGTTTCCAACTCTCTTTGGAAAACAAAGAGGTGCAAAAGACCTCGGACAGCTACTTCAAAGCGCTCGAAGGAATCGTCGACGGCAAGCCGGACGTCATCGGTTATGTCTTCGCCATCAACGGCAAGATCAACAGCGCGGACATCTATGCTTCCAGCGCGCTCTTCAAGAAGCTTTGGCCAAAGCTGCTGAAGTCGAGCGCGATCGAAGCCGTGGCTGAGCTGCGACGGGGCGAGAAATTCGAAGCGCCGCGCCCGGCCGACGTGCAGGGTTTCCTTGATGATTCGCCGAAAGGAACCGAGAAACGGAAAGACGTCTCACCACGGGTTCAGATGGTTACGCGTGAATCCGACGGCAGCGTGTTTTTTGAAACTCGCGACAAAGCCAAATCCGACACGTGGGTGCATCGGAACGTCATTAAGAAGAACTGAAGCCGCTGGTACAGAACCCCGACTCGTCGGGGTAGCGAGCGGGTAAGTTTAGAGGCGGGCGTTGCCCGCCTCTTTTTTTCGAAGGAATGCGGGCAAGATGCCCGCGAACCGCCGACAGGGATGTCGGCGCTCCGTTCAGTGCACCAGCTTCGTGGAATACAGAATCCCGTAAAGCTCGTCCTCGTGTTTGGGAAAGCCGGCGCCGTTGGTCGACAGAATGAGAGTAACCAACTGCGTCTGGCCCGCATAGGTTCGATAGGCTTGCCACTCCAGGCGACGAATGTCGTCGGCCATCTCAGGCTTTGATTCGCGAAACCCGACACCGCGCAGGCCATCGAGTGCCAGCCATCTTACCTCGTCGTACTTACCGTTCTTTTGACTCGCCTTCGCGGCGTCATGCATCGCCTTAATGCTGATGTCCGCAGGAAAACTCGAATCCATCACCGAGATGTTGACGCTGAGAAAAGCGCCGCCGCCTCCGGAGCTGAACATCTCGTTGCGAACCGTCTCGTTTTTCCAATTGGCCGGCAGTGTCCAGGTGATCCCTTGCTGATCCCATTTCACCGCCTGGCCGTTGGCAATGGCCGCCGTCTGCGCGGCGGTCGGGTTAGGCTGCTCGACGGGATCGTTTCCGACCTTCGTCGGATTACTCGACGAAGAGGACGAATTCGAATTTGAAGAACTGGTCTTCTTAAACTTCTCGCTTAGGTTGCAAGCCGCGACCACAAACACCATCGCGACGATTAGGGGAATATGTTTCATCGGGTCACCAATCATTTCGGAGTTAGACAGCAAACGCCTTTTACGCCAACCAGGCGCGAGTGTCAAATGAATTCGCTCGCGCGTTCAGTTCAGAGCACGGGCAAACGTTTCTTAAGAATCCAGACGCATGGTAAGCTTTGGGCCGTTCCCCTTCCAAGGTTCGATTGATTAGAGCAGAACTCAACTAGTCCGCTTTTCAGAGGTTAATTATGCAGAGAATGAATAGCCGCCGAAGATTTATCTCGAAGTTGGAAGCGATTCTCGGTCTGGCGTTGCTGTTTTCCGTCGTTGCTTGCCAACCCGCGCCGAATTCAAACGCGAATTCGAACGCGAACACGCAGCCGGCGAATTCCAGAACCAGCGCCGTCAACGCTAGCTCAGAAAGCGCAAACAACGGCGTCACCATCAACGCGCGCGAACCTGCGAAGTACAGCGCCACGCTGCAGCTAAGCCTCGAGACGGAAGGCGGCGACAAAGCCATCGGCATTCCTTCGCTTTCCGTTCAGGTCGCGCGCAGCGGAGACGATCGTCGCGTCGAGTTCAAGCTGCCGGACGGCACGCCGTTAGTCTACCTCGATCACAACAACCGCCATTACGTCATCGTGCCGGGGCGAAAGCAGTATGCCGAATTGACTCAGGAAGCGACCGGCGTGCAGATGCAGAAGCTCATGACGCCCGGCCAGCTGGTCGAAGACTTGAAAGATCTGAAAGGAGTCGAGCGCGCCGGAGAAGGGCCGATGAATGGGCGCCTCGCGGAAAAGTATCGCTACAATGCGTCAACTAACACGAACACGAAAGCCGGAGAAGTAAAGGCCGAGGCGTTTGTTTATGTGGACAAGGAAACCGGGTTGCCGCTGCGTGCAGAATTAAACGCGGCAAGCTCGGGAGACGTAAAAGGCTTGAAAGCTGCGCGAGTCGTTGCCGAAATGCGCGACATCAAGACCGACATTGAAGTGTCGCAGTTTGAAGTGCCCGCGGGATACGCGCAAGTTGCGCCTGAGAAAGT
>DASZZL010000203.1:0-32314 GCA_035545035.1 Pyrinomonadaceae bacterium | reverse complement strand
TTCGCACTTTCTGGTCGGCGCGGCGTTGCAAACCAAAGACGGCAAGGTCTTCACCGGTTGCAACGTCGAAAGCGCTAGTTACGGTCTGACCGTATGCGCCGAACGTGTGGCGATTTGGAAGGCGCTCTCGGAAGGCGAGCGCGATTTTACTCGTCTGGCCATCGTCGCCGACACGGACCAGTTAACGCCGCCGTGCGGCACTTGCCGGCAGATTATCTGGGAGTTCTGCAAGCACGCGACGATCGTCCTGGCTAACCTGCGTGGCCTGGAAGAGGAATTACAAATTGCCGATTTGTTGCCGCGGGCATTTGATGCGAGGTTTTTGAAGGAAGCGGGGCGCTGACACTCTGAAGGCATTGATGCGAACGAGGAAGATCACCACAGAGACCGGAGAGCGAGCACACAGAGAACCACAGAGTCTTTCTCTGTGAACCTCTGTGAATCCTCCGTGCCTCTGTGGTGAAATCCTGTTACGGCACGAATTACCGAAAACAAAATGAGAGCAAATGTCATATTGATGGTTCTGGTGCTGTTTAGTTATGCAGCGCAATCGACGACGATCGCGCAGAAAAGGAAGACTGTCGTGGATATGATTGTTCGAGGCGGAACCGTTGTGACGATGGACGGCGCGCGCCGCGTGATTGAAAACGGCGCCGTCGCCGTCAAGAGCGGGCGCATCGTTGAGATCGGCGCGACCGCAGAGATTGATCGCAAGTACGCCGCGCGCGAAGTCGTAAGCGCCGCCGGCAAGGTGATCATTCCCGGCCTAATCAACGGTCACACGCACGTCCCGATGACTCTGTTTCGCGGGTTGGCCGACGATCTCGATCTGCAAGAGTGGCTGACGAAATACATCTTTCCCGCCGAGGCCAAGAACGTCACCGAAGATTTCGTGCGCGTCGGAACGCGGCTTGGCCTGGCCGAGATGATTCGCGGTGGCACGACGACCTACTGCGACATGTATTACTTCGAAGACGCGATCGCAGACGAGACTTCGAAAGCGGGGATGCGCGGCGTCCTCGGCGAGACAGTGATCGATTTTCCGGTTGCCGACAACAAGACGAACGCGGAAGCGATGGCCTACGTAGAACGTTTTGTTAA
This sequence comes from Pyrinomonadaceae bacterium, assembly GCA_035545035.1. Lineage (GTDB taxonomy): Bacteria > Acidobacteriota > Blastocatellia > Pyrinomonadales > Pyrinomonadaceae > UBA11740. The sequence continues at coordinate 31,213 of DASZZL010000203.1, read as the reverse complement.
GAAATGGCAAGGCAATGCTTTGATCGTTCCGGCGATCGCGCCGCATGCGCCTTACACAGTTTCGGAGGAACATTTGAAAGCCGCGCGCGCGTTTTCCGATCGTACTGGCGCGCCGATCGTCACGCACATCTCTGAAACCAAACGCGAAGTTGACGACAGCATCAAAGCGAAAGGCGCGAGCCCGATCGATTACCTTAACCGGATTGGCTTTCTCAGCAATCGCGTCATCGCCGCGCACGTCGTTTGGCCCAGCGAAGAAGAACTTGGTCTGCTGAAGAAGCTCGGCGTAGGCATCGTTCACAATCCGCAGTCGAATATGAAGCTCGCTTCCGGAGTCGCGCCCGTTCCCGAAATGTTGAAAGAAGATCTTCCGGTCGGGCTAGGCACTGACGGCGCAGCGTCGAATAACGATCTGAACATCTGGGAAGAGATGGACACCGCCGCGAAGCTTCACAAGCTAATCAGCAAGGATCCGAAAGTTGTTTCCGCCGCGGAAGCTTTCGAGATGGCTACGATTCGCGGTGCGCGCGCGCTGCATCTGGAAAAGGAAATTGGCTCGATCGAGAAAGGGAAGCGCGCCGATTTGGTCGTCGTCGATCTCGACGATCTGAATCAAACACCTTACTACAACATCTATTCTGATTTGGTTTACGCCACCAAAGCGGGCGACGTACAGACCGTGATCATCGAAGGGCGCGTCGTGATGCGCGACCGCCGGCTTCTTACCCTCAACGAAGAGACGATTAAAGCTGATGCGCGTCGTTATCGCGAGCGCATCATCCAAAGCCTCGGCGCGAAGACCGTGCCGGAAGACTAGGTCCGACTCTTTCTTTCGAGGAGTCTCTATTTGCTCGCTGTTTCTTCGATTTCGGTTGGACGCTCTTTTTCTTGACCTGATCGTAGTTCGTCAGGAGCGCGCAGGCTCTCACCCTTCTTCAATGCCCGCAGAAAACCGAGAACCTGCTCGCGTCGATCTTCGTGCAACTCATCAGCGAGTCGCACCAGCGCGGCGACCACAATCTGCTTGTGCCGAATGTCCTCAAGGCCGTGCTCATGCGTGACCTCCAGCCACAGTTTGTGAATGAAGTCGATCTCTTCATCAGTCAGGTCCGGCGCGTGCGCGCCCAGATAAAAATCCCTAATCTGATCATCCGGCCCGATTACTCTGAAGCGCACGCGTTTATGTGGCTTGTCGGGCAAGCGCTCCCAAGCCTCGCCCAGGTTCTTGGCCTGCTGTTCCGGCGTCATCGATGACGAGCGGCCCGCAATGATGTCTCGCGACGCCAACTGTGCAGCGGTCATGACAATCGCCTGGAAGATGTCCGACGAAGGGACGACCAGCAGATGCACCTTCTTGCCGGCTTTTTCGGCCAACGCTACTACCTTGCTGAAGAGGTACTGCTCGTATCGGCTGAACAGACGATCTTCAGCGATGCCTTCGTAGCCAGTGTCAGGTCCGCGCATCAACTGCACAGTCATCACGACCAAATCGGTCTTGCCGGTATGCGTAATATCAAGCGCCGTACGCAGATGTTCCAGCGTGTTGTAATCGCGCACCAGACAAATTGTATTGCCGGGGCGCACGGCAACGGTTTCGGTTGAAACTGTTTCGCTCGTCTTTAGGCGAAACTGATCCATCGCTGACGTCGTGTGAATCTCTTCGGCGCGCCGCCTTTCGTTAATCTTTTCCGACACCACGAAGATAGTGAAGAAGACGATCGTGAACGCAATGCCTGAGATGGTGGCGACTTCTTTGGTGATCAGGTTGATGCCGGCTATCGAAAACAGAAGCGTCGCGATGATTCCGAGCCCCAGCGGAATCTCGTAACCATCTAGTTTGATGTTTAGCGGGACTTTCCATTCGCGTTTGGATTTGTCCGTGAAGCGCAGCACCAGCATGGCCAGCCCTTTGAAAGCGAACGACCAGATGACGCCGAACGCGTAGGCTTCACCAAGCGTGTAGGTGTTGCCGCGCGAGCCGATGATCGCCACCAGTTGCAGGATGACGATCAGGTTGATCATGCGATAGGTGCTTCCGTATTTCTTGTGCGGCGCGCGAAACCAATCGGTCATCACGCCGTCTTCGCTCACGCGATTCAAAACGCCGTTAGCGCCCACGATGGCCGTATTGATCGCGCCCGCCAGCATTAGAAAGCCGACGATGACGATGAACGCTTGAAACGCGAGCCTCAACGTCATAGGGCCCGCAAGGTTGATCGCGATGCCGCTGATTAAGTTGTCGAAATACTGCGGGCGATCGTGATCAGGAATGATCGCGTAAGCGAAAAACGAAACCAGCGACGTAAAGAGAAGCGAGTAAAGAAAGATTATGAAACCGGCGCGTATCAGGTTCTTGTGCTTTGGAAATTCGAGTTCGCGATTGACCTGGGCGAGTGATTCTTCACCCGACATCGCCAGCACCGAATGGCCGAAGGCCATCAGAATTCCGATCAGCCCAAGCAATGCGCCGGCATGCGCGACGAGGCTGAAATGCGGTGAACCTTCTTCTGGTTGTCCAGTCGGCGTATTGGTTTCTTGAAAAGCGCCAGGCAGTAACTTTGGCAACCAGCCGACGGCATCGCGATCGAAAACCAGATTATGCGCGGCAGGCGAAGGTGGCAGACGCTGCGCGCTGGGCCGAGTCAGGATAGTGAACGCGCACCAGCCAATCAGCAGTACGACCATGGCGGTCGTGATGTACATGATTCGCAACGCATCATCCGAAGATTCGTGAATGCCGCGAGTGTTGCGCCACCAGAAATAGATCGTCACCAGCCCGGCGATTCCGGCAGCAAAATGGTTCACGGTGTCCACCGAGGGCGTCCACGGATGACCGAGATACACGGTCGTTTGCGCGAGCAGGCCGACGATATATTGCCCGGCGGATACGCCCGAAATCGGGCCAGTGAGGATGTAATCAAACATCAAAGCGGACACGGACAGCTTTGCGAGCGTGCCGCCCATCGCTTCTTTGACCACGCGGTACACGCCGCCGCGCGTGAACATTGCACATGATTCAACGTAAACTGCGCGGACTGCGTACGAGAAAAGCATTACCGCCAGAATGAACCACGGCGCCGCTTGTCCGATGGCTTTCTCGGCGATGCCGCCAACGTAATAAGCTGACGAGCCCAGGTCGTTGAGCACGATGGCTGCCGCTCGCCAGAAGGACATGAACGACAGCATCACCGACGTCGCGATTATTACTTGCGTACGTCCGCTTCCGTTCTCAACTTGCGCAGCCATGCTCTGTCAGCTTTTATTTCCCGCTTTCGGATTGAAAGATTGGATTAGCACAAATAGCCCCGCCGAAGGGTGACGTGGAGCGTGTGACCTTAGATCAAAAGTTATAAGGATTTCGTAAAGGTGCGCCGAGGATAATTAGCTTGGGATTAGCTTGGGATTAGCTTGGGATTAGCTGAAGAGCCTCTAAGAGAACGCAGCGTTATTGCTGGCTTGCCGAGCCACCGCGGCCCTGACCACGCCGTGATCCTTGCAATGGCACAACCTGAACGGTTGCATCTTTCACTTCGCCAAGAAAGCGATTGATTACCGAACCATGCAACAGCACGTCCCAGCGCGAGCGCGCTGATTGTCCGAAGACGACGTGCGTGATTCCTTCGCGGCGCGCAAACTCGATCAGTGCATCAGCGACGCGCCGGCCTCTCAACTTCACCACCTTGCCTCCGAGTTCTTCGGCAAAGCGAATGTTCTCTTGCAGCACTGCGTGATCGCGTGGATCGATCCGTCCCGGCTCTTGGCGCGGCGTCTCGACGTAAACTGCAAACCAGTCCGAAGCCAGGCGACCGGCAATGCGCGATCCGGATCGCAGAATGCGCTTGGCGCTCTCGCGGGAAGCCATCGCCACCATCACTTTTTCCGGAATCGAGGCCTGTTCCAGGCCTTCGCGCTCCCGATAATCGTGCGACTTGGCAGCTTGATCGACGGCGACCTGTCTTAACGCCAGTTCGCGCAACGCGGACAGGTTACCTTTGCGGAAGAAGTTGTTCAGCGCCTGCTGAATTTTTTCGACCGGATAAATCTTTCCCTGGCGCAGACGCGTGCGCACCATCTCGACGGAAACGTCCACGTCGACAATCTCATTCGCGCGTTTGAAGAAGCAGTCAGGCACGGTCTCGCGCACCTGCACGCCCGTGACGCGGGCCACGGTGTCGTTCAGAGATTCCATGTGCTGAATGTTGACGGCTGTGATTACCGAAATGCCTGCATCCAGAATCTCGAGCACGTCTTCGTATCGTTTCTGATTCTTCGATCCGGGCACGTTGGTGTGCGCGAGTTCGTCAACGATGACAATCGCGGGACGCCGCGCGATGACCGCATCCACGTCAAGTTCATCAAAGATCGCACCGCCATACTCGATGCTTTTCAAGGGCAGCCGCTCGAGACCGTTCACTAATGCAGCGGTTTCGGCTCGTCCGTGAGGTTCGATTAGCCCGAGGACGACATCGACTTTTTGACGCCGCAGTTCGTGCGCTTCTTCCAGCATGCGGAACGACTTGCCCACGCCGGCCGCCGCGCCAATGTAAATGCGCAGACGCGCCTGCTCGCTCTCTTTTATCTTGGCGAGCAACGATTCCGGCGATCGTCTTTGTTCCGCGTTAACCATTCCGATTTCAGATCATTGAGTCGGCATCGGCCTTCGGCCATCAAGATCCAGATTCAGTTCGAGCACGTTCACGCGCGGCTCGCCCAGGATACCAAACTGCCGGCCTTCCGTGTGGGCAGCGACTAACCGGCGCACGTCATTCTCACCTAATCCGCGTTCGCGCGCGACGCGCGGAATTTGGAATTCCGCCGCAGCGGGCGAGATATGCGGATCCAAACCCGAAGCGGATGTCGTCACCAAATCGATTGGCACTGGTTTGCCGGGATTCTCAGCTTGAAGTTTCTCGACATCCGCCTTCACCCGGTCGATCAAAACTTTGTTTGTTGGGCCAAGGTTTGAAGCGGAAGACGCACCGGCATCGTAACCGGCCGCCCCCGTGGCGCTGGGGCGTGAATGAAAGTAACCAGCGCCGGTGAATGGTTGACCGATGATACGCGAGCCGACCACCACCCCGTTCTTTCGGATCAACTGTCCGTTGGCTTGATTCGGAAAAGCGAGTTGCGCGATTCCCGTGACGGCGAGCGGGTAGACTAGCCCCAACAAGATGGTTGTTACGATCGTCATTGAGATTGCGGTCAATAGGTTCTTCATAAGACTCCCAGCTAGGCCAATCCAATCGTGTGAATGATCACGTCAATGATCTTGATGCCGATGAACGGCGCCACGATCCCGCCGAATCCGTAAATGAACAGATTACGTCTGAACAGTGCCGCTGCACTCATCGCACGATACTTGACGCCCTTCAGCGCTAACGGAATCAAGGCGATGATTATCAGAGCGTTGAATATCACCGCTGAAAGAATCGCCGACTGTGGCGTGCGGAGTCCCATGATGTTCAGCGCATTCAGCACCGGAAACGCAGTCGCGAACATCGCCGGAATGATCGCGAAATACTTGGCCACGTCGTTGGAAATCGAAAACGTTGTCAGCGCGCCACGAGTCATTAGAAGTTGCTTGCCGATCTCGACGACCTCGATCAACTTGGTCGGGTTCGAATCCAGGTCAACCATATTGCCGGCTTCTTTCGCTGCCTGCGTGCCGGTGTTCATCGCGACGCCGACGTCGGCTTGCGCCAGCGCTGGCGCATCGTTTGTTCCGTCACCGGTCATCGCCACGAGCTTGCCGCCGGCCTGCTCGTCCTTGATCAATTTCATCTTGTCTTCGGGAGTTGCTTGCGCCAGAAAGTCATCTACGCCGGCTTCGCGCGCAATCGTCTCAGCGGTGAGCGGATTGTCGCCGGTGATCATGACGGTCTTTATTCCCATCTGCCGCAGTTGAGCAAAGCGTTCGCGCATTCCACCCTTCACGATGTCCTTGAGATAGATAACGCCCAGCGCTCGCTTGTCGTAAGCGACGACAAGCGGAGTCCCGCCGGCGCGCGAGATGCGGTCGACGATCTCGCGCATGTCTTTGGGAAAGGTCGTGCCGTTTGCGCCAACATACTTCTCAATCGCATCGACTGCGCCTTTGCGGATCTCGCGGCCATTCAGATCGACGCCCGACATTCTGGTCTGCGCTGTAAAGGGAATGAACGCGGCTTCGTGAGTCGCGAATTCTCGCCCGCGCAATCCGTACTTCTCCTTTGCGAGCACGACAATCGATCGGCCTTCAGGTGTTTCATCGGTCAGGGAAGACAACTGCGCTGCGTCGGCGAGAAGCTTTTCGTCCACGCCGGAGAGCGGAATAAATTCAGTCGCCTGACGATTTCCAAGCGTGATCGTGCCGGTTTTGTCGAGCAGTAGAGTGTTGACGTCGCCGGCCGCTTCGACGGCGCGCCCCGACATCGCCAGCACATTGTGCTGGACCATTCGATCCATTCCGGCGATGCCGATCGCGGAAAGCAAGCCACCGATCGTGGTCGGAATCAGGCACACAAGCAGCGAGACCAGCACGAAGATTGTTTGCGGCGCGCTTGAATAGATTGCGAACGGCTGAAGTGTTACGACGGCGAGCAGAAAAATGATCGTTAGCCCCGCGAGCAGAATGTTCAGCGCAATCTCGTTTGGGGTTTTCTGCCGCTCGGCACCCTCGACCAGAGCGATCATGCGATCGAGAAACGTCTCGCCGGGGTTCGAGGTAATGCGGATAGTGATTTGGTCCGACAGCACGCGCGTGCCGCCTGTTACCGCGGAACGATCGCCGCCGGCTTCGCGAATTACGGGCGCCGACTCGCCGGTAATCGCCGATTCGTCTACTGAAGCGATGCCTTCGATGATTTCGCCGTCACCGGGAATGAACTCGCCGGCAACAACCAAGACCACATCATCTTTCCGCAACGCCGTCGCGCTAACGACTTCCGATTTGCCATTCAGAAGACGCGTCGCGGTGGTTTCAGTTCTGGTTTTGCGCAGGTTGTCGGCCTGTGCTTTGCCGCGTCCTTCGGCCATCGCCTCGGCAAAGTTTGCGAACAGCACGGTGAACCAGAGCCAGAGCGTGATCTGCAATTCAAAAGCAATGCTGGTAACGCCCGGAACTGGATGGATGAGTCCGCGGACAAGTTGAATCGTCGTCAGGATACTGCCGACCTCTACAACGAACATCACCGGATTTTTCATCATCGAGCGCGGACTCAACTTAATGAAAGAATCCACGATCGCGCGTTTGACGATTCGCCAGTTCCAGACAGCTAGTTTCTTCGTTTGTTTGATCATAATCAGAAACTCTTCCCGGCGTTCATCAGCAAATGCTCCACGATTGGTCCCAGGCTCAACGCGGGAAAGAAGGTCAGCGCTCCCACAATGACTACGACGCTGACCAACAGGACCGTGAACAGTGGCGTCGTCACCGGAAATGTTCCGAGTGATGGTGGCACGATCTTTTTGCGCGCGAGATTGCCGGCGACCGCGAGCATCGGAATGATTGCGAAGAACCGTCCAATTAACATCGCACTTCCGAGAGCCGAGTTGTACCACAGCGTGTTCGCCGAAATTCCCGCGAAGGCTGAACCGTTGTTACCGGTGCCGGAAGTGAATGCGTAAAGCATTTCCGACAGTCCATGCGGACCGGGATTCAAGATCGCCGAAGTTCCGAAACTCGGCGAGACCGAAGAGATCGCCGCGAGGATCAGAATCGTCAACGGAAGGTAAAGAACCGCGAGCATCGCCATCTTCACGTCATACGCTTCGATCTTCTTACCCAGATATTCTGGTGTGCGTCCAACCATAAGGCCCGCGATGAACACCGATAGGATCACAAAGATCAGCGCACCGTAGAGTCCCGATCCGACGCCGCCAAACACAACCTCACCAAGCATGATGTTCGAGAGCGGAACCAAACCACCGAGTGGCGTGAAGCTGTCGTGCGTCGAGTTGACCGCGCCGCACGAAGTGTCGGTAGTCGCCGTGGCAAACAACGCGCTGTTGGCCAGGCCGAAGCGCACCTCCTTGCCTTCCATGTTTCCGCCGGACTGCGCCGCACTCGCGACCTGGCTGGTTCCGGTCAGTAACGGATTTCCGCGCGCTTCGGCCCAATAACTAACGATCACGCCCGCGAAGAAGAGCACCGACATCGCTGCTAAGACGGCCCAACCATGTTTCTGCGAGCCTGTCATGCGCCCCAGCGTGTAGGTCAATCCGGCCGAGATCGCAAAGATGCAAACCATCTCGAACAGATTTGTGAACGGCGTGGGATTTTCAAACGGATGCGCGCTGTTTGCATTGAAGAAGCCGCCGCCGTTCGTGCCGAGCTCCTTGATGATCTCCTGAGAAGCAACCGGTCCCTGCGCAATCGTTTGCTCGGTAACCGCCTGCGTCTCCTTTACTGCATTGCCCTGTGCGTCCTTGACCACGTTTCCGGCAGAGTCCTTCTTGTCTACTTCGATCGTTTGCTTCTCGAGTAGCTGGGCGGTGTCATACGGTTTCAAATTCTGGACGACACCTTGAGAAACCAGCACCAGCGCGCCAACGATGCAAAGTGGAAGCAATACCCAAAGTGTTGCGCGCACCAGATCAACCCAGAAGTTACCGATCGTCTCCGCTTCGCGGCGCGCGATGCCGCGAATGAAAGCGATGGCCAGCGCGATGCCGACGGCTGCGGAAACAAAATTGTGGTAAGCGAGCCCGGCCATCTGTGTGAGATAGCTCATCGTCGTTTCGGGAACATAGCTCTGCCAGTTCGTATTCGTGGTGAATGACGCGGCCGTATTGAATGCCGACGCGACAAACTTCCCGGTGCTGCTGTTAGCAGAGTCCACGCCCGGCAGTTTCTGCGGATTGAATGGCAGGTAGTATTGAACGCGCTGCATCAGGTAGAGCACGAGCATCGACACGACGCTGAATAAGAGCAGCGCGCCCGCGTATTCCGTCCAGCGCATCTCTCGCTTATCGTCGACCCGCGTGACCCAATAGATGAATCGCTCGACAGGCCGCAGAATGGGATCGAGAAACGTGCGCTCGCGATTGAAGACGCGTGCCATAAAAACGCCGAGCGGTTTCGTCAAGGCGAGCACGACCGCAAAGAAGAATAGGATTTGTAACCAGCCGTTGATAGTCATTTCAAAACTTTTCCGGACGGAGCAATGCGAAAAACAAATAACAAATCAAAAAGGCTGCGACGATTAGCCCGAGAATTGCTTCAATGTTCATGTCGTTCTCGCTTCTCTGTATCGATCGGTTGGCGCATCCACAAGTATCTCTGTACTCGCGGATAAGTGAGCAGCAATAACAAGAGGCCGATTCCCTCGAGCCATTCAATCGCTATGATTCTCATAATCAGCTCCACTCAACGGAGTTGCTCGCAGGCGCGCACGTAAGCGAGCGCGATCAAAAAAAAAGCAATCGTCGCGGCGATAAAAATCAGATCAAGCATTACGTCCTCCGCCCTCTTCATTAATGGTCGAACGTAAACATCAGCCCGAAGATCAGGAGGTGTTGAGTCGGCGTTGAGCCAATCTGGCCAGGCCGCACTTCGGCGCCCCTGAAAAAGCCGCCATCCGGTTCGCGCGAATCGTCATACCGATGCTCCAGGCGCAGAATCGTATTGGTCGATCGATGCGTGATTCGATATTCGAGCGTCGTGGTGACGGCTTTTTCTGTCTGTCGGGCCAATGTCCAGCGACCGTCGCGATCCCAAAAGACTTCTGGGCGAACTGTTGCGCTCAAGCGTTTGTTAATAGTCCAGTGAATCGGCAACTGACCCGACATCATCAGGGTGCCGGGATTGCCAGGAGAGACAACACTTTCCGAACAGTAAATGTATTCGAACGCGAAAGTGACTCGGTCTGTCTTACGTTCGACGATCGTGTCAGAAAGCGAGCGCCAATACTTCAGTGAGGTGTTCGTCTGATGCGGTCCCACCATGACGGTTTCTTTGATCGTCACGGTTGGGTTCGCGGCATACGCGATTTGCCCCCCCCAGCTCGGCACGTTGTTCGCGTGGGCCAGATGCCAGTATCCGTTCACCACGAAAAATGTCCCAGTGAGTTTTTTGTTGAAGGGATAACTGGCGTTTACGCCCATCATGAGATAAGGCGTGAAGTCGGCTCCCCACGGTCTCGTGTATTCGAAGTTATCCTTCGCGTAGAGCGAGTCGTATCCAATCAGACTGCTAAAAATTCCGCCTTGCAGAGTGAGTCCTTTTCCGACCGGCGCAAGATACGACACGTTCGTCGGCCCTAGCTGACGCAGGATTTTGAAACCGCCGATGTTAGGGGCTGTCGCCGAGAAACCAAACACTTCGGCGTCCTTGCCTGCGTGCGCCGCTAGCTCTACACCCCAACGAGATTTTTCTTCGGCCTTCTTTCTTAGGTAAACGCCGGCCATGTTTAAATGAACTCTGTCCGTGTGCCACGTCGTGCCGCGACTGCGGAAAATCCGGTTCGCCGGATGGTTGAAATCGAGCAGGTAGCCAACGTCAAAGAAGCCACCGTAGTGCCAAGCGGATGTCGATGTTGGCATCGCCGTTGGTTCGGGCGTCGGTTGTTGAGCCCGAGTAATCATCGGCAATAAGCAGAACACCATTGCAAAAACAGCGGAGTTAACCACTCCAGGTGCAAGCGAGTCGGAGGTCTTCAGGCGACAGACTATCGATGACCAACGATCCATCCGGCGGCTCTTCGTCCATCTGCCACAAGTACGTCGCCAAATGTTGCTCGGCGCAACAGATCCAGAAGGTGCTTTCCGATCGCAGAGGCGTGGGCCTGAGTTCGTTGACCAGCGCAATCGTGTTCTCATTAAATTCAACTTTGACCTCTCGCTCATGATTGTCTGAATCGCGTACCAGGAAACGACAGTCGCGGGCTGAATCGGCAAGCGTCGGCTCCAAGTCCGACTTTCGCACGATGGTGTAGCCGTTCTCTGTCAAAACTTCGATCGGAGTGCGCTCTTTGATCGAAGTTCCGCGTTCGGCATTTTCCTGGGTCGCCATCTTCATAGTCAGGGACCGACTCCGGCTCAAGCGCGAACCTGCGCAAACGATCCCAAAAGAAGGCTACGCCTCAAGGTGTAAAGTTGGCGTAAACGGTTTATAAAAAGTTCGTAAGGATGGGGTGCGTTGTTAACTTGTGCTGTGCAAGTCCGTAATTTGCTATTCGGGGTTGAAGCGGTAGCCAATCCAGGGCTCGGTGAGAATGTACCGTGGGCTGGAGGGATTGCGTTCGATCTTCTTTCGCAATTGACCAATGAAGACGCGGAGATATTCGGTCTGTTCAGTGTAATCGCCGCCCCAAACTGCGCCCAGCAGACGTCGATGGGTCAGGACTTTGCCGGGGTTGCGAATGAAATGAGCCATCAGATCGAATTCCTTTGGCGTCAAGTGGACCTCTTGTCCACGCAGAATCACTGTGCGGCTATCGAGATCGACTCGCAACTCTCCGGCCTCAATTATCTGCGACGCGCCATCGTCTGCCGGCGCGCGCCGCAAGGTCGCGCGAATCCGTGCCAGCAGCTCATCCATGCCGAAGGGCTTGGTAATGTAGTCATCGGCGCCCAGATTTAGCGCCTCGACTTTTGTTTTCTCCTCGCCTCGCACCGAAAGCACGATGATCGGAACGTCTGAAAAAGTTCGTAGCCTGCGGCATAACTCCAACCCATTCATATTCGGCATCGCCAGGTCGGTGATTACCAGCGATGCCGCCCAGTCGCCGAAAGTTTGCAGCGCCGATTCCCCATCGCCGGCGACGCGGACATCATAGCCGTGCGCCGTCAAACTCCGGCGCAGCACGCGCGTCAACTGCGGCTCGTCATCGACAACCAGAATGCGCTGCTTCGGTTCCATGTGCTCAAGAGGAAAACCTAGCTGGCCGGCTTCGCGGCTGACTTTTGCGCGGCTCCTTCATCATCGCCCGTGGGAAGTTCGACGACGAACTTCGCGCCGGGATGCCCGCCCGCGTCTTCGATCCAGATGCGTCCGCCGTGCGCTTCGACGATGCCACGGGCGATCGCCAGGCCCATTCCGGTTCCAGAAGTCTTGTGTTCGCCCGCGTCACCGTCGCGCATGGCGCGAAAGAATTTGTCAAAAACACGTGCGCGCGTCTCGCCCGGAATGCCCGGACCCTCATCCTCGACGCTGAGCCGTATCGTAGCGTCATCGTTTGGCGCGGCGGTCACCCGAATTGTCGTCTCCGGCCGTGAATACTTGGCTGCGTTGTCCACCAAAGTATAAACGACTTCGGCGACTGCGTGCTCATCGATTCGCACGGCGGGCAATTCATCTTCAATCCAAACCTCCATCTCATGATCGCGCGTGCGCGGCTCGGCGCGCTTGAGCGCGACCATGATGACTTCGCCGATGGAACTCCACTGCCGCCGCAGTTGCATCTCGCCGGCATCGATGCGAGCCAGCTTCGTCAGTCCTTCGATAAACCGATCGAGCCGGTCCGCCTCTTCGTCGATCACTTCCAGCATCTCCTTGCGACCTTCGTCACCGAGCGGAGCGCTCGGGTCGCGGCGAGCCTGTGCGTGCAGGTCCTCGATCAACGTCGTCACCGAAGCCTTGATGGAAGTAAGCGGCGTGCGCAGATCATGCGTTACCGCGTCGAGCAAGGCAGTTTTAAGACGCTCGCTCTGTTTGAGTGCTTTCGCCTGACTTGAGCGCTCGAACGTGTCCTGCAGTTCGTGGTAGAGGCGCTCGGTCTCACGTTTCGCTTCTTCAGCTTCTTCGGCGCGATGCTTTGCTCGCGACGATAGCTGGCCGGTAGTCAATGCCGTGATCAGGAAAGCGACAAAGGCAATCCAATTGTCAGGATCTCTGATCGTGAAGGTACCAAAGGGCGGCAGAAAGAAAAAGTTGAAACAAACGACTCCGAACAGAGATGCGAGCACCGCCGGTCGTGAACCCCAGGCCGTGGCTACAAAAAGAATCACCAGGAGAAAGGCCAGCGCGGCAGTAGTCGGATTGATCCGCTCGCCCGAGAGTTTCAGCAGCCCGGTCGCTGCTGCGATACCGAACAGCGCCGCGCCATAACCGAGCCAGCGCTTGCCCCACAGATCAGACAACACTCGGCACGCCCTCCTTTCCCGGCGAAGCGATAAAGCGCGGCGACGGTTGCGGGCCCACGCGAAATCGATCCCGCACATTATCGCTGACTGCTTCCAGAAAGACGCCCAGCAAAGCCGGATGTTTCATCGACACACTCAGCCCTTCGCGCAATGTGCTAATCAGGAGTTTCAGGAAGTCGCTGATCGTGGGCTTGAAGGATACAAGGCCAAGCCGCGTGTCTGCTCGCAAATCAATTACACTGTCGACCAGACAACCTACCGCGCCTACACGCTTCAGGAACCGTTGGAAGTTTCTGACATCACCTTCGAGCAAGGATCGAATGAGCACGTAAGACAGTTCGGCGGTAAGACGGCCGACGACTTTTCTTTGTTCGATATAAGCCGTAATCGTTTCAGCTTTCCGCTCTGTCACAACTGCTCGATACAGTTCGTGCAGTTTCCCAACCACCAGCGGATAAACCTCATCGCTTATGTCCTGCTTCAGAACTTCGGTTACCAGGCTGACGCGCGATGCTCGTGTCCGATCATCGAAGCAGGGAACCCGATGGTGAAATCGCTCGAGGATGTCTTTACCGATTTCCAGTTTGCCGCAATCGATCGCATCGTCCACCACGCCGATGAAAAGATAGTATGCACGCAGCCTTTGTCTAACCTCGATCCGGTTGCAGGCGATGCCAAAGTGCTCGAGACAACGAATGATGCGCTCGGGAATGTTTATGAAGTGCGCGTATCTGGGATCGCGCGAGATGGCCTGGTAGGCCAGGTCAAGATCGCGGTCATGGGCGATTGTTTCCGACATCGAAATCTCTTTCGGCGAATTGTAATCAACTTTCTTGCCCGCGCACACGCCTGGTCTCGAACAAGTCGGGAACTTGCCGGTTTCGATCGAGTCGGATGCGTCGGGGAATCAGCATATTTGCTCGACAAAACAACTCGGCTGGATACTTGACGAAAAAGTAAGGAATGTTATAATCGGGCCAGGTTAAGTCAAGGGCCAGAATGAAAATCTCAGCGCACGAAGAGTACGGTCTGCGGTGTCTCGTCCAGCTTGCTCGCGCGGAAGTCGACGGCGAATCGTTGACCCTCGCTCAAATTGCCGAGAGGGAAGGGTTGTCGGTGGCTAATGCCGGCAAGCTGTTGTGGATTCTGAATAAGGCCGGCCTGGTGCAATCGCAGCGCGGAACGAAAGGCGGTTATTCGCTCGCCCGACCGGCCGGCGAAATTAGGCTGAACGAAGTGATTCGGGTTCTCGACGAAGATACCGTGGATCATTTTTGCAAGACGCATGCTGGCGTGCTTGATGTTTGCATTCATACAAGCGACTGCGGCATTCGTCCGGTGATCGTCGGCTTGCATGAGATTGTGCAGAACGCGCTGTCTGAAATCACGCTGGCGCAATTGGTCGGCAGCGAGGCTAAGGTTGACGCGATGCTGCATCAAATTCAGAAACTGCAAAACCAACTTGGACCGCTGCGGACAATTGGCTGAAAGTAAGAGGAAACGATGAGCACTGCTGAAATACTTACAAACCGAGAATACAAATACGGCTGGGTGACGGACATCGAGTCTGAAACGATCCCGCGCGGCCTGAGCGAAGATACCGTTCGTCTGATCTCCGCGAAGAAAAATGAGCCGGAGTGGATGCTGGAGTTTCGCTTGAAAGCTTATCGTCATTGGCTGACGATGAAAGAGCCGCGCCGCTGGCCCAACATCACGTTTCCCGAAGTCGATTATCAGGACATGATCTATTACAGCGCGCCGAAGCAGAGGGCGGCGAAGGCCAGTCTCGACGAAGTTGATCCGGAATTGCTGCGCACGTTCGAGAAGCTCGGCATTCCTCTGTCTGAGCAGAAGCAACTCGCCGGTGTTGCCGTTGACGCGGTCTTCGATTCAGTTTCCGTCGCGACAACGTACAAAGCAAAGCTCATGAAGGTGGGCGTGATCTTTTGTTCTTTCAGCGAGGCCGTTCGGGAACATCCTGAGATTGTGCGCAAGTATCTCGGCTCAGTCGTGCCGACGAATGACAATTTCTATGCGGCGCTGAACAGCGCAGTATTTTCCGATGGGAGTTTCTGTTTCATTCCCAAGGGCGTGCGCTGTCCGATGGAACTGTCGACTTACTTCCGCATTAACAATTCTGAATCAGGGCAGTTTGAACGCACGCTGATCGTGGCCGAGGAGGGTTCGCACGTTTCGTACCTCGAGGGCTGCACCGCGCCCAAGTTTGATAAGAACCAACTGCATGCGGCGGTGGTTGAGTTGGTCGCGCTGGACAATGCCGAGATCAAATACTCGACTGTGCAGAACTGGTATGCCGGCGACGAGCAGGGCGTGGGAGGCATCTACAACTTCGTGACCAAACGCGGAAAATGCGCGGGTCGCAATTCAAAGATTTCGTGGACGCAGGTGGAAACCGGCTCGGCGATCACGTGGAAGTATCCGTCATGCATCCTGCAGGGCGATAACTCGGTCGGCGAATTCTATTCGGTCGCGTTGACGAATCACGCGCAACAGGCCGACACCGGCACGAAGATGATTCACCTTGGCAAGAACACGCGCTCGACGATCATCGCGAAAGGCATCTCGGCCGGCCGCGCGAATAACAGCTATCGCGGCCTGGTGAAGATTATGCCCAAGGCTGAGAACTCGCGGAACTATACACAGTGCGACTCGATGTTGATTGGCTCGAACGCCGGAGCGAATACTTTTCCGTATATCGAAGTAATGAACAACAGCTCGCAAGTCGAGCACGAAGCTTCGACTTCGCGCATCAGCGAAGAGCAGTTGTTCTATTTGATGCAGCGTGGCATCTCGCAAGAGGACGCCGTCTCGCTTATCATCAATGGTTTTTGTAAAGACGTTTTTCTGCAGCTCCCGATGGAGTTTGCAGTCGAGGCCACGCGCTTGCTGGGTCTGAAACTCGAGGGCGCGATTGGATAAGCAAGAGGTTAGCTGTGAGCATTCAGCCGTCAGCTTTGATTGTACCGAGCTGGCGGCTGAACCCTGAGACCGGAAAATATCCTCTGTGCAAGCTCTGTGATTCTCTGTGCCTCTGTGGTGAATTCTTCACGCACAAACGCTCACCACAGAGACACAGAGATCGCACAGAGAACCACGGAGACTGGATCTTTAATTAGGAGAGCAAGTGTTAGAAATTCGCAATCTATATGCATCGGTTGATGGCAACGAGATTCTGAAGGGCATCAACCTCAAGGTCAACAAAGGCGAAGTGCACGCCATCATGGGCCCGAACGGTTCGGGCAAATCGACGCTCGCGAAAGTTCTCGCAGGCCATCCATCGTACGAAGTGACGCGCGGCGAAGTGCTCTTCGAAGGCAAGAACCTTCTGGAACTCTCGCCTGACGAGCGGGCGCGCGAAGGCGTCTTCATGGCGTTTCAATATCCCATCGAAGTTCCCGGCGTTTCGAACGCGCAGTTCTTGCGCCTGGCTTACAACGAGAAGCAAAAACATCTGGGCGAAGAAGAACTCGATCCGCTGGAGTTCAAGGATTTGCTGAAGGAAAAGGCGAAGATCGTCGAGATGGAAGCGAGTTTCATGACGCGCTCGGTTAACGAAGGCTTCTCGGGTGGCGAGAAAAAGCGCAACGAGATTCTTCAGATGGCCGTGCTCGATCCGAAGCTGTCGGTGCTTGATGAGACAGATTCAGGGTTGGACATCGATGCGCTGCGAATCGTCGCTGAAGGCGTGAATAAACTTCACGATCCGAACAAGGCGGTGATTCTGGTCACGCACTATCAAAGGCTGCTCAACTACATCACTCCTGACTTCGTACATGTGCTTTCGGCCGGCCGGATCGTCAAGGAAGGCGGCAAGGAACTGGCGCTTGAGTTGGAAGAGAAGGGTTACGACTGGTTGAAAAACGGAAACGGAAGCGTTGCCGCGGGCGCAAAATAGCAATGTCATCGCAATTGGTAAAACAGTCGAGCTCTTACGACACCGCCTTTCGCGCGTTGCGCGAGAAGACCGGGAACGCTGAACCGTCATGGTTGCGACGCATGCGGGAGGATTCCTTTGCGCACTTTGAGCGCGTCGGCTTTCCCTCGGTCAAGGAGGAAGAATGGAAATACACGAACGTCGCGCCAATTGCGAAGCTGCAATTCGCGCCCGCGTTCCCTAACGGGCAACGGGGCGGCAATGGGTTTGGATCGTTCGTGTATGACGAAGCGAGGCAGAGCCGGCTGGTTTTCTGTAACGGGATCCTGCAGCGAGAACTGTCGTCGGTCGAGGCATTACCCGCAGGCGTTCAGGTGATTGAAATTAGCGAAGCTTTGGTTGGCGGTCAGAACGAGATAAGCCTTCGCGAGAGTCTTGAGCGTGCGGGTGAGAGCGGATTCACCGCTCTCAACACGGCATTGTTTTCCAGCGGCGCGTTCGTGTTTATTCCTGCGGGAGTTTCAGTCGCGTCGCCGATCCATCTCCAATTCACTTCTGATTCCAGCAACGGTGCGGCGGCGGCAACGTTTCCGCGCGTGCTCGTAGTTGCCGAAGAGAACAGCTCCGCGACGATCATTGAGAGCTATGCAAGTCCACGGGACGGAGTTTATTTGACGAACGCAATCGTCGACGTCCGACTTGGCGCCGGCGCTCACCTGCAACATTTTAGAGTGCAGCGCGAGAGCACGAACGCTTTCCACGTGGCCACGACTAATGCCGACCTGGGACCGAACGCCAACTATGATGCGACCTCAATCAACCTCGGCGCGGCGCTCTCGCGACACACGATCGACGTGACGATGGATCATGAAGGCGCCGAGTGCCACGTTGACGGACTCTACATGGTTGGCGGCAGCCAGCACACCGACACGCATTCGATGATTGATCACCGCCAGCCGCACTGCACCAGCCAACAGCTCTACAAAGGCATTCTCGATGGCAAGTCGCGGGCGGTCTTCAATGGCAAAGTCTTTGTGCGTCATGGCGCGCAGCAGACCAACGCGCAGCAAACCAACAAGAACTTGCTGTTGTCGAACGAAGCGCAAGTGGATACCAAGCCACAGCTCGAGATTTTTGCTGATGACGTGAAATGCGCGCATGGGGCGGCGATTGGTCAACTCAAAGAAGACGAAATCTTTTATCTCGAAAGCCGCGGCCTCAGACCGGAACTCGCGCGCAACGTTTTGACTTACGGGTTCGCTGAAGAAGTAATCGAGAAAATCAAAATCGCTTCGATCAAGCGAGAGCTGGACGCGGCGGTTTTGAATCGGCTGAGTTCGGATCTGGAGATTCGCTGACGAAAACCCGGTTTAGTTGAGTCTCGAATGATGGCAACTTTAGAGCAGTTGATTACGATCAAGCCCAAGCCCGTGGAGGTTTGGGACGTCGAGCGCATTCGCAAGGATTTTCCTGTACTAAGCCAGACGGTGCACGGCAACCCGCTCGTGTATCTCGACAATGCCGCGTCCTCACAGGTCCCGCAAATGGTGATCGAGCGCGGCAGTCAGTACCTGAAGCACGAGCATTCAAACATTCATCGCGGCGTGCACTATCTCAGCATGAGAGCGACGAGCGCCTACGAAGGCGCGCGCGAGAAAGTCAAACGATTCATCAATGCGCGCGAGTCGAAGGAATGCATCTTCGTGCGCGGCGCGACCGAAGGCATCAATCTGGTCATGCACGGCCATGGCCGCAAATTCATCGGCGCCGGAGACGAAATCATTATCTCGGCCATGGAGCATCACGCCAACATCGTTCCCTGGCAGATGCTCTGCGAAGAGAAGAATGCGAAGCTTCGGGTCATTCCGATGAACGATGCGGGCGAGTTGTTGCTGGATGAATACGACGCGCTCTTGAACGAACGCACAAAGTTTGTGGCCGTCGCGCACGTGTCGAACGCGCTGGGCACGGTCAATCCCATCAAAGAGATTATCGATCGCGCGCACAAGTACGGCGCGCCCGTCTTAATCGACGGAGCCCAGTGGGCGCCGCACATGCCGATTGATGTACAGGATCTGGATTGTGACTTCTATGCGTTTTCAGGTCACAAGATGTTCGCCCCCACCGGAAGCGGCGTTGTCTATGGCAAGGCTGCGCTGCTTGAGAAGATGAATCCTTTCCAGGGCGGTGGCGACATGATCAAGAGCGTCACGTTTGAAAAGACCATCTATGCCGACCTGCCGAACAAGTTCGAAGCTGGCACGCCGGCAATCGCTTCGCAAATCGGCCTGGGCGCGGCCATTGATTATCTAAACATCATCGGTCGCGAAAAAGCCGCGGCCTACGAGCATGAGCTCCTGCGTTATGCGACTGAGCGCGTTTCCGCTATCGAAGGCGTGCGCATCATTGGCACCGCGCGCGAAAAGCTCGGCGTGCTTTCATTCGTGATCGACGACATTCACCCGCACGACATCGGCACGATTCTCGATCAGGAAGGCATCGCCGTGCGCGCCGGTCACCATTGCGCGCAGCCGGTGATGCAGCGATTCAAAGTTCCGGCCACGGCGCGCGCTTCGTTTGCTTTCTACAACACCAAAGAAGAAGTTGACGTCTTAGCGCGAACCGTGGAGCGGGTTATCGAAATCTTTAGTTGATTGCCGATTTCCAATTGCCAATTTCCAATTGCCGATTTAGTGTCGACAAGGATCAAATTGGCAATTGGAAATTGGAAATTGGAAATGGAACATGTCCGAACTAAGCGAGCTTTACCAGGCCGTCATCCTCGATCACAACAAGAAGCCGCGCAACTTTCACAAGCTCGAAACGGCGAATCATAAAGCCGAAGGTTACAATCCTCTGTGCGGCGATCAGCTGACGGTTTACGTGCAACTTGAGGGTGACGCCGTGAAAGACGTCAGTTTTGAAGGATCAGGATGCGCGATTTTCAAAGCATCGGCGAGCATGATGACGCAGGCGGTGAAGGGAAAGACGAAACAGGAAACCGAAGTCTTATTCCACGAATTTCACCGCATGGTGACCGACCAGCTTGATGAAGAGAGCGAACCGAATCAACTTGGCAAGCTGAAGATTTTTGCCGGCGTGCGCGAGTTCCCGGTGCGCGTGAAATGCGCCACGCTCTCGTGGCACACGTTGCAGGCCGCGCTCAAGGATCAAGGTAAAGTCTCTACTGAGTGAAGAGTCTTCGCACCGGACATTCGCAACCCCACCAAAGACGATTTGATTTCAACCGCCGGCTGACAAAGTGCGCCGGTCAATGCATAATGCCGTCTTCGGATTGCTTCGCGGGAGCTGACTATTCGTGATCATTTCTTCGATCGAGCTACGAGAGATTCGCCTGCCGCTGATTCATTTCTTCGAAACCAGTTTTGGACGCACTACTGAACGCCGCATCGTGCTGGTGCGTGTCGTCGATCGTGACGGCGCCGAAGGCTGGGGCGAGTGCACGGCGGGTGAGGGCCCGTTCTATTCCGAAGAATGGACGGAAACGGCCTGGGCGACGCTGAAAGATTTTCTGGCGCCCATGGTCGTTGGTCACGAAGTTGAGAATGCGGGCTCCATTTGCGATCTGATGGAGAAAGTGCGCGGCCATCGCATGGCCAAAGCGGCGATTGAAACTGCGTGCTGGGACCTGTTAGCGAAACGCGCAGGCATTCCGCTCTGGCGACATCTGGGCGGCGTGCACACGGAAATTCCTTGTGGTGTTTCGATCGGTATTCAAGATTCGCCCGAAGCTTTGCTGGAAAAGATCGAAAAAGAACTCGCTGACGGGTACCAGCGAATCAAGATCAAGATCAAACCCGGATGGGATGTCGATATCGTACGACGTGTTCGCGAACGCTTTCCTGAGATTCGTTTGATTGGCGACGCCAATTCGGCCTACACGCTCGCGGACGCGCCGCTTTTCAAAGCTCTCGATGAATTCAAGCTAATGATGATCGAACAGCCGCTCCGGCACGACGACATGTTCGATCACGCTGAGTTGCAAAAGAGAATCAAGACGCCGGTTTGTCTTGATGAGTCAATCAAAACGCCGGAGGACGCGCGACACGCAATTGCGCTCGGCGCTTGCCGCATCATTAACGTAAAGCTCGGGCGCGTCGGCGGCCACGCTCAAGCCAAACGAGTTGAGCAAATCTGTCGCGAGCAGAACGTTCCGGTTTGGTGCGGTGGCATGTTGGAATCAGGCATCGGCCGCGCGCACAACATCGCGATGGCCACGTTTGAGGGATTCACTCTGCCGGGCGACGTTTCGGCCAGCGCGCGTTATTGGGAAGAAGACATCATTGAGCCGCCGGTGACGATTACTTCGCAAGGGACGATCGTGGCGCCGGACAAACCGGGAATTGGATTTGAAGTTAATCGCGCGCGAATCGATCGCCTGACCGTACGATCTGAGCGAATCTGCTGAAAAACTCCCTCTCCCTTTGGGAGAGGGCTGGGGAGAGGGACTGAGAAGGCAGCAATTCGTGTAGTAGATGCGACAGGGCGCGTAGGTTTACACACTTACGCCCTCTCCCCGACCCTCTCCCAAAGGGAGAGGGAGGAAGAATTACCTAAGACAAATGCCAATCGAAATCACACGCGAAAAGATGAACGCGCTGCGCGATCATTTCGCCGCGCGTCAGCACGAGTTGTTGGCGTTCACTCGTACTTTGGTTGAAACGGAATCCCCGTCGGGCGATTCGGAAGGCAGCAGCGCGGTCGTGTCTTTGCTTGCCAACGCCGCGGGCAGTATCAATGCGGTCAGTTCACTTGAGCGCATCGCCGGTGAAGACTTTGGCGAACACCTGCGCATTCGCGCATTTGTGGAAGGGAACGATGTTGCGCCTATCGTGATTCTCGGCCACACCGACACGGTGCATCCGCGCGGCGCAATCAAAGAGCGCCCGTGGCGCGCCGAAGGCAATCGCATTTACGGGCCGGGAATCTTTGACATGAAAGCAAACTGCGCGCTGGCTCTGGAAGTTCTGCGCGCGTGCGAAGCGACCGGCGCGCTGCCGCAATCTCCGATTACGATTCTTTTGACTTGTGACGAAGAGAGCGGCAGCCCGAGCGGTCGCGCTTTGGTAGAAGCGGAAGCGAAGAACGCGCGCGCGGTCCTGGTGCTGGAACCGCCGGCCAGCGGCGGCCGGGTCAAGACGGGGAGGAAGGGAACCGGAATGTTTACGATCGAGGTTCATGGTCGAGCTGCTCACGCCGGTCTCGATCCGGAAAAGGGCGTCAGCGCAGTGCTCGAACTGGCTTGGCAGACCGTCCGTCTGCATGAACTGAACGATCCGGCGACCGGAACCACCGTGACGGTCACGGTAGTGAAAGGCGGCACGCATTCCAACGTCGTGCCTGCCGAAGCTCGCGCGGAAATTGATCTGCGCTTTACTTCCGCGAGCGAAGGTCTGCGCGTCGACAGCGAGATTCGCAATCTGAAACCGATAGACTCGCGCGCGCAGCTTGTCGTCAGCGGTGGTATCAATCGTCCGCCGCTGGAGCGCACTGACAAAGTCCAGGCGCTTTACAAACAGGCGCGGGTTATCGCAGCGTTGCTGGATTTCAATCTGGGCGAAGCGAGCGTTGGCGGCGCTTCCGACGGAAACTTTGTCGGGGCGCTGGGCGTGCCGGTGCTCGATGGCCTGGGCATCGAAGGCGACGGCGCCCACGCGGCGCACGAACATATTGTCGTCGACAACATCTCATTGCGTGGGGCGTTGCTGGCGGGGCTGATCGCGACGTTGTAGTTTGACGTCAGAACCGCCTGCGGTAGCGGGCGGTTGATCGTCTGTCAGAGAAAGCGCTCGGCTACCAAAGGTTAACCGCCCGCTACCGCAGGCGGTTCTGACATGAAAATCGCCACCTGGAACGTCAACTCGATCATTGCCCGCTTGCCGCATGTCACGCGTTGGCTGGAAGCCGCGCAACCCGACGTGCTCTGCATACAGGAAACAAAGTGCGCGGACGACAAGTTTCCGCTGCTCGAATTGCAAGCGACCGGCTATGAGTGCAGACACTTTGGTCAGCCCAGCTACAACGGTGTAGCTATCCTGGCGCGGGCAGGATTCAAGAATATTCTGCGCGGCTTTCCCGAAGACGATGCTGCCAGTCAGCGGCGAGTGCTGGCCGCCGAGATCTCGGGCATTCGCGTCGTCAACGTTTACATTCCCAACGGCCAGATGGTCGGCTCAGAAAAGTATCAGTTCAAACTTCACTGGCTGAACCGCCTGCGCGAATTCCTCGATCAGAATTGCGACCAGAAGACTGCGGTGCTGCTTTGTGGAGATTTCAATGTCGCGCCGGAGGACCGCGACGTGCACGACCCGCGGCTGTGGCAGAACCGAGTTCTGTGTAGCGAACCGGAGCGAGCGGCGCTGCAGCACATCAAAGACTGGGG
Source organism: Pyrinomonadaceae bacterium (assembly GCA_035545035.1). Classification (GTDB taxonomy): domain Bacteria; phylum Acidobacteriota; class Blastocatellia; order Pyrinomonadales; family Pyrinomonadaceae; genus UBA11740. The sequence continues at coordinate 7,853 of DASZZL010000203.1, read as the reverse complement.
CTTCACCGATACGTTTCGTTTGCACAACGAAGAGGCCGGCCATTATTCCTGGTGGGACTATCGTGCCGGAGGTTTTCGTCGCAATCTTGGTTTGCGCATCGACCACGTGTGGGTTTCAGCGCCGCTGGCCGCGAGAAGCCGTGCCACTTGGATCGACAAAGAACCGCGCGCGTGGGAACGGCCGTCCGACCACGCGCCGGTCGTCGCGGAGTTTGACTAGCCTCGAACTAAAAATTCCCGCTTAGGTTGTCGGCATGCTACCAAACGAATAGTGGAATCCGCCGCCCATGAAGTTCAGGATCATGGTGACGACAATCAGCAGCGTCCAAATCAACATGAGAGCACGGGAGAGCCGGAGGAAAGATTAATACGATCTAAGTGCGACTGCCCTAGGGAACACGGCTGAAAGCGAATCGTCTTCAGCCGTGACCCAACAGCAGAACGCTTGGCAGATCGATTGCTAACGAGGACTTCTTATTGAGTCGGCGTTCCAATTGAATATGAATAGTTGAACCCGCCGCCCGCAATGACAAGCACACAGACGGCAATAATAAGCACGGTCCAAATCAACATGATGTTTCTGATGTTGAGCTTTCCGGAGTTCATCCAGCCCCAGATAAAGGTCCATAGGGTGCAGGTGATTATTCCGATGATACCATGCACCACTCCGCCATTCTGAAACTGCTTAATCAATACTATGATGAAGCAAATCAGCACACCCAACTCTGCGACGATAGCCAGGATTTTGAGCATTGTTTTCGATCCTCCGAGATCCGAGTTTTAGAAGATAAAGCCGTCAGGCAAACGTTTCGAGAATTGTTTTGAAAAGCGCCCGCACAATAGCTGACGCTCTTGCTTCTGTCAATCCTGTGCCTGGTAAAACCTTGACGCGAAGCTGCGCCTAATTCGAAGTAAGCTCCGCCGTCTTCTCGGTAATGTCTTTCTGCGCCCACTCGTTGTCGCGCGCGGCTTCGCCGGCCTTGTGCCGTTTGGCTTCCTTCATCAGCTTCACCAGTTCCATGTGAGTCGAAAAGTACGGCAGGCTTTTGCCGACGATTTCCTGTACTGAAGTGAATCCTTTGTCGGTCATGAACTTGGCCAGGCCTTCTTGCAACTCATCGACCATCTTTACACCTTGAAGCATGACGCCGGTGCAAATCTGCACGGTCGAAGCGCCCAGCAGCATGAACTCAATCGCGTCGTGCGATGTTTCAATGCCGCCGATTCCGCTGATGGAAATCTCCTTGGGCAGGCCTAACCCAAGCTGACTCACCATCCGCAGCGCGATTGGCTTCACCGCCTGCGCCGAGTAACCGCCGGGAACGGTGTAGCCTTCGACGGTGGGCATCGGCCGCAGCGTGTCGAGGTTCACTCCGATGACTGAAAGAATCGTGTTGATGGCAGAGATGCCAGCGGCGCCGCCGCGCACCGCGGCTTGCGAAGGTTCTTTGATGTTCGTTATGTTGGGCGTCATCTTTGCCCACACCGGAATCTTTGCAACTTCCGTTACCCAGCTCGTGACTTCTTCCGTCAGATCGGGATGTTCGCCCATCTCTGAGCCCATCTTGCGTTCGGTCATTCCGTGCGGGCAGGAAAAGTTCAGCTCGAAAGCATCGACGCCGGTGTCCTGCACGACGCGGGTCAGTTCCTGCCAACGCTCCTTGCTGTACTCTTCCATGATCGAAGCGACGAGCACATGGTTCGGATAATCTTTCTTGATCTGACGAAACTCTTCCAGCCAAACTTCGATCGGCCGATCTGAAATCAGCTCGATGTTCTCAAAACCGATCACTTCGTCGTTCTTACGCGAGCGCAGTTTTCCGTAACGCGGCACGACGTTGACGACTTTGCTCGACTCGAGGCTGACAGTTTTCGCCACCGCGCCGCCCCAGCCGGCGTCGTATGACTTGGCAATCACGCGCGCGTTTGTTCCCGGCGGGCCCGAACCAAGCAGGAACGGATTGGGAAATTTGATGCCGTTAACTGTGATTGAGAGATCCATTTCAACTCCTACTAGAGGTCGGATAAGCTTCAGCTTGTCGCTTGAGTAGCATAGACTTCAGTCTGTGATTTTTCGCGCGAGATCACAGACTGAAGTCTATGCTACTTTACAGTTCAGCGTCGGCTTCGATTTCGATCAGCATGCGCGGATCGATGAGACGGCTAACTTCAACCATCGCGGTTGCCGGCATTACGTCGCGCAGAAGCTCTCCGTGAGCGCGCCCGTATTCTTCCCAACGTGAGATGTCGGTCACGTACATGCGCGTGCGCACGATGTGCTCGAGCCCGGCGCCCAGGCGATTCAACGCGGCCTCGATGTTCTTCAAAGCTTGCGCCGTCTGCGCATAAGCATCGCCGATGCCAACAATCTCACCGTCAGCACCAAGTGCCGTGGTTCCTGTTACGTAAATGCGATTGCCGACGCGCACCGCGCGAGAATAGCCAACGATCGACTCCCACTTTGCACCAGACGAGATTCGCTGCCGGTCTGTCACGGTCATCCATGAGCCCTCCCTCACCGCCCCACCCCAGCCGGGCTGCCCGTCTGGGGACCCCGGGGTCGGGCTACTGCCCCGTTAGTCGGCGACGAGTTGCCCGTAGCTGTCGGGCCGTCGATCGCGGAAGAATTGCCAGGTATTGCGCACTTCGCGAATCAGATCCAAATTCAGATCGGCAACCACGATCGCATCCTGATCGCGCGGCGCCTGCGCAATGATCTGACCGCGCGGATCGCAAAAGTAACTTTGGCCATAGAACTCGCCGATGTCCCACGGCTGTTCGTGTCCGACGCGATTGATCGCGCCGACGAAGTAACCATTGGCGACAGCGTGCGCCGGCTGTTCCAACTTCCACAGATATTCCGACAAACCGGCCACCGTAGCCGACGGATTGAAGACGATCTCGGCGCCGTTCAGTCCGAGAGCGCGCGCGCCTTCGGGAAAATGGCGGTCGTAGCAGATGTAAACGCCGATGCGCGCGAATGCCGTGTCGAAAGCCGGATAGCCAAGATTGCCCGGCCGGAAATAAAACTTTTCCCAGAAACCGGGATTGACATGCGGAATGTGGTTCTTGCGATACTTCCCCAGATATTTGCCGTCAGCATCGATCACGGCCGCGGTGTTGTAGTAGATGCCGGTGATCTCTTCCTCATAAATCGGGACAATGATCACCATGCCGTGCTTCTTCGCCGTCTCCTGCATCAGCTTTGTAGTGGGACCGTCGGGAATTTTCTCGACCGCGTCGTACCAGCGCGTCTGCTGCTCAGCGCAGAAGTAAGGTGTCGTAAAAACTTCCTGCATGCAGAGAATCTGCACGCCTTGCTTGGCGGCGTCTTCGATCATCGCCAGATGCTTCTCCGTGTTGAGGCGCTTGATCTCTTCGATGGGCGCATCGGTGGGCCCCGCGTTTTTCGCTTGAATCAGTCCACACTTAACTGTTCGTGCCATATCAACTCCAGAGTTTCAGGTTTCAAGTTGCTTCGGCCTTGATAGCATTTGACGTCCGCGGTGGCGCGAGTTTCATCAGGATGAGATGAGTCACCGCCGCGGCGCCAAAACCGACAAACCAAGCGTAATCATAGAGCATTTGCAACAGCGGCACTACCACGCCGAATCGCGCGAGGATTGGACCGCTCCAGGCAAGGGCGCAGCCGATAAGCGTTGCCACCACGGCACGCCAGTTCCAACCGCCGTTGTACGTATAGGCTCCCCGTTTGCGATAGAGGTCGCCGAGGACAAATCTTTTCTGTCGCACGATCCAATAGTCAACGATCAAAACTCCCGCAATCGATCCCAGACCGCCGGAATAACCAACCAGCCAGGTGAAGATATAACCGGACGGATCGGCGAGCAAACGCCATGGCTGCATCAGAATTCCGATAATTCCTGTAATCAAGCCGCCGGTGCGAAACGAGATTAGTTTCGGAAAAGCATTCGCGAAATCGTTCGCCGGCGAGACTACGTTCGCCGCGATGTTGACCGCCAGTGTTGCGACCACGACTGTGAACATCGAGATCGCGACAACGATAACTTGATGAAACTGGCCTACCAATTTCATCGGGTCCCAGAGCTCGTCAGCCTTCATGTGCGGATAGATCACGACCGCCGCCGAAGTGATCATCACGCCCATCGCGGCGAACACCGTCATCGTGGTTGGCAAGGCAACAACTTGGCCAATCGCCTGTTCGCGCTGGCTGTGACCAAAGCGCGTGAAGTCAGGCATGTTCAGCGACAGCGTCGCCCAGAATCCGATCATGGCAGTTAACGACGGAATGAAGATCGGCCAAAACTCCCGGATGCTGTGAAATTTGCTTTGCTGCGTCAGCAGATAACCAAGGCCATGCGCTTTCCAAATTGCCCATCCGAGCAAAAGCGAAGTCATGATCAGCACAAACGGCGCGGCCCAGTTCTCGACTTTTCTGAGCAAGTCCATGCCGCGATAGATGATGTAGATGTTCAATCCCCAGAAGAGCAGAAACGAGAGCCATTCCGTCGGCGCGTGTCCGCCGATTGGTCCACCGAGCAGCGTCGGCCATCGTGGAACGATGGCGGTAAATAGAGTGTGCAGCGCCTCGCCGCCAATCCACGCCTGAATGCCAAACCAGCCGCAGGCGACGATCGCGCGCATCAGCGCCGGCAGATTCGATCCATAGGTTCCATAAGCCGCGCGCGCAAACACCGGGAAGGGAATTCCGTATTTAGTTCCGGGATGCGAGTTCAGCAGAATCGGAATCAGCACGATTATGTTGCCAAGCAGGATCGTGATCAGCGCCTGCCACCAGTTCATGCCCGCGCTGATCAACCCCGACGAGAGCATGTAGGTCGGGATGCAATGCGCCATGCTGATCCACAGCGCAGCATAGTTGTAGGTCGTCCAGTTGCGACGCGCAACCGGCACCGGCGCGAGATCGGAGTTGTAGAGCGGACTTGCGCTGATCTGCTCGGCTACTTTAGTGCGTAATTCGACTCGACCGTCGGGATATTGAGTTATCTCTGATTCAGAATGTGCCGACAAACGAATGGCTCCAGTTCAATGCGAAGTTACTTTCGTTGATCCATCTCGCGTCGAGCGATAAGAGCGGTTTGATCGTCAAGCGCGTCCTGGGGAAGTTCGTCAGACTGTCCGTAACCCAAATACTTCGGCAAATTCTCGCGGCACCACTGGCGATATTCCTCCATTGAGTCAAAGGATCGCCACCGCGCGTCGTCCAGGACCGGCTTGTAAACATAGTTGAAGCCGTAGCGCATACGCTCGGCAACACTGCGTCGCAAGTTGCGCTCGCATTGTTCACGAAAGTTTTCTAACGGGTCGTCCTTCATAACATTTCTTGTCCGGGCAATACGGGTTGGCGTCACCGCCGCTGCGATTCGTCGATGAACTTCGACACGTCGTTTCGCAACCTGCCGAGCTGTTTTTCGTCGATGTACATCATGTGGCCGGCTTCGTAATAACCGGTCGAGAAATTCTTCAGCAGAACGGGATCCAGACTTATGTGGTGCAGCGTGTACTGGACCGCGAAATACGGAGTGGCCATGTCGTAGTAGCCCATCGCCACAAAAACCTTGAGATATGGATTCTGCGCGAGCGCCGTGCGCAAAGCGACGCTGGTGTCCACATAGCCGTTGTTCGTGTTCCAGTTCCACGGACTGGTGATGCCGCCGCCAAGGATGTAGTACTCGACGTCGGTCTTGTAACCGAGTTCGGAACGAATGTAGTTGTTGAAGGTCGAAGTGTACGGCGGACGGATCGCCGCTTCGCTCGCGTCGAAGTCGGGGCCCGCGCTGACGTAGCTTGAGTCGTAACCCTTGAAGCGAGCGTCGAGACGTCCGATCGATCGCTTTTCGTCACGCAGCAATTCTTTGCGGAAGAAGTTCAGCGACACGCGCAGGTTGGCATTGTCGATGAATTGTGAAGAGAGCCCCGTGTAGCGCGACAACTTGGCGATCGTGTCCTGTCGCTCCTGTGACGTTAAGCGGTCGCCTTTTTCCAGCGCCAGCGTGTAATCGTTGGCGGCCCAACTTTCGGCTTCCGAAACCAACTGTTGCACCGATTTCGACTGGAGATCGCTGGGCAGTTTCTTGTGATACCACGCGGTCGCGGCGTAAGACGGCAGAAACATCACGTACGGCAAATCGTTTCCCGACGCAAAGTCCGTCGTCTCGAAATTCATGATCGTTGAAATAAGCACGATGCCGTTGAAAGCAATTCCGCGACCGATCAAGTATCCGGACAGCGCCGAAGCGCGGGTCGTGCCGTAACTTTCACCGGCAAGGAATAGCGGTGACGTCCAGCGCTCGTAACGCGTCAGGTACATGCGTATGAACTCGCCCACTGATTCGATGTCGCCGGTCAGGCCAAAAAACCTTGACGCGAGGTCAGGTCGAACCGCGCGACTGTAACCGGTGCCGACTGGGTCAATGAAAACCAAGTCGGTCTGATCGAGCCAGGTATATTGATTGTCAACCAGTGCGTAAGGCGGTGGTGGCATAGTGCCGTCAGGATTCATCGGTACTCGCCTTGGCCCAATCGCGCCGAGATGAAGCCAGACGGAAGCCGATCCCGGCCCGCCATTGAACGAGAACGTCAACGGACGACGCCCGCGACTTCCGCTGTCATCAAGCGTGTAAGCCATGAAAAAGATTCGCGCTTCGGTTTCGCCGTCGCGGTTTTTGATCGGCATCATCCCGACGGTTGCGGTGTACTTAAGAGTCTTCCCGCCAACTCTGATCTCGTGATGAGTGACGACTGGAGGTTCTTCCGCGGGCGGCGTTGGCCGTTCCTGCGGCGGTCGCTGTTGAGCTGATGACGCACCAGAAGGCGAGGCTGATGGCGTTACAATTACCAGCGGTGTCGGCTGCGGAGTCGGGGGTTGTTGTTGTCGGCGTCCCTGTCCGTCAGGTCCTTGTCCGAAAGACAGCAGTGCAAAGCAAAGCAGGATTGCTGGAATCATTTGGGGCTTAACCTTTCCGCGGTACGAGTTCAAAAGGTGTCGAGCAGGCGCATAGTAAGACAAGCCGCGGGAAGCTACAAGTCCGTCGGTGAGGATTCAGAATGGCAGCGGATAGTCAGCGGCGGGCGCAATCCTGGCCGTTATGGTGCCGATTCGAACTTAGGTTTGCCGGATTTGATTTTGCGATACGTGCCGGTGGCGTAGACGTTATGCCCGAAACCACAGTCGGCGTCGGAGCCTTCCTGCATGACCTTCAACTTGTTGCGTAAGAAGACCAGCGTGATCTCGCAACGTTCGGTGTTGGGTGGGTTGAATGTCGCGATATTGCCGTCGATCATTGCTTCACCCATCGCGTAACCCATGTTGGGGTAGCCGGCGCGAGTCATGTAGATGCCATCGAACTGGACTTTCAACTTGTTGTGGCCAAGTGCGAAAATGCGAAACTCGCTTTTGTAGTAGCGGTACACACCATTGGCCTGGGCAGCGGTGACGACCTGATGTTTCTGCGGCGGTTTTGGCGGAGTGGGAACCTGAGGGCCTTGCGCCGCAGTTGAGAAGCCGGAAGTCACGATGCACAAGATCAAAAAGAATATTCTCTTCATGGATTTCATCCAGCAGATTCTTTCGAGTCTTAACTTTCGCCGACAGTTTGAAGCCGAAATTCGCTCTTGTCTACTTCCCCGGGGTTCTTTGGCAAATCTCCACAGGCAGATATTGAAAAGATAACGGAGGCGTTCGGCAAGAGCTCCACGCGTTTCGGAGTTCAAGCTTTAGCTTGCTCGTCCTGAATAGCAACCTGAGGGTTGAACTCTGAACTTCGCGGAATCAGAAGCAATCGGACTGTCCGTCGGCTCCGCACTGGAACAGGTATGGAAATCTCGCTCTGGTGAGTTTCTCAGTCGCG
>DASZZL010000202.1:0-11159 GCA_035545035.1 Pyrinomonadaceae bacterium | reverse complement strand
GCGGGTCGCCTGCTGAATGATTTCCGTCGCGGCGTAAGTTTTGCCGCTGTTCATGCACGCTCCGGCGATCACTACCAGCGGCGCAGAAGCACCGAGCGTCTCGCGCAAAGGTAGACCGACATCGGCAATGTTCCTCACGTCGCCGCGTTCGTTGCAAACCAGACCGATGACTTCGACTTTGATCGCGTCGTCGAGGCTGGAATGGTGTCCAGTGCAACTTCCGATGACCCCGCCAAGATTCAGGAGATGAAGTTCATCGCCGGCCGCCACAGTTGCCGGCACGTCGCCGACGAAACCTTTCAGCGCGCGCCGCCGGCCGAGCACGCCCAGCAGAACGTCGCCCGGATTTACCTTCGCCAGCCGGCCCGTCGGCAGCTCCAGCATGTTGTAAGTCGCGTTGTCCGTCAGCACCCGCACCGCGACCACGTCACCCGCGCGCGGCGCGCCGTTCGAGTCGATAACCGCGATCGTCCGCGACAGATTCAGCGGCGAGGTCGCCGATCCGATCTTGTCTACTTCGATTTGGCTAACGATTGCTTTCATCACATCGCACCTTATTCTTTTCGGCTTTTCTCCGTGGCTCTCTGTGACTTCTCCGTGTCTCTGTGGTGAAAAACGATCCTTAACCACAGAGACAAAGAGGACCACAGAGTTTCACAGAGAGATCACTGTTACCGATTACCTCGCAATCTCAGACGCAGCGCATTCAGCTTGATGAACCCTTCCGCATCGCGCTGGTTGTAAACGGTGTCTGCTTCAAACGTCGCCACGCGCTCGTCGTACAGCGAATTCGGCGAACGTCGACCGACGACGATCACGTTGCCGCGATAAAGTTTAAGCCGCACATCACCATTCACCGGCTTTTGCATTTCATCGATCATCTTGCGCATCAACTCGAACTCGGGCGCAAACCAAAAACCGTAATAGACACAATCGGCAAACTTCACGCTGAGCGAATCCCGCAAACGCACAACTTCACGATCCAGCGTGATCGATTCCAGCGCCCGATGCGCCGCTTGCAGAATCGTCACGCCCGGTGTCTCGTAAACGCCACGCGACTTCATGCCGACGAACCGGTTCTCGACCAAATCGACGCGTCCGATGCCGTGCTCGCCGCCCAGCTCATTCAGCTTTGACAAAAGAGCGACAGGATCCAAACGCTCACCATCAACGGACACTGGCTCGCCGTGTTCGAATCCGATCACGACGTATTCGGCCTCGGCCTTTGCATTCTCAGGCGAAACCGTCATTTGAAAAATATTCTCGGGCGGCGCAGCCCAGGGATCTTCGAGAATTCCGCCTTCGTACGACACATGCATCAAGTTGCGATCGGTAGAATAGGGCTTGTCAATCGTGGCGCTGACCGGAATGCCATAGGCTTCGGCGTAAGCAATCAAGTCAGTGCGGCCTTTGAATTCCCATTCACGCCACGGCGCGATCACCTTGATGTCCGGTTGCAGAGCGTAGTAAGTCAGCTCAAACCGTACCTGATCGTTTCCCTTGCCGGTCGCCCCGTGAGCGACTGCGTCCGCGTTTTCCTGGCGCGCGATTTCAATTTGCCGCTTGGCGATCACCGGACGCGCCAGCGACGTGCCCATCAAATAGACACCTTCATAAAGCGCGTTGGCCTTTACCGCCATCCAGACGTAATCGCGCACGAATTCTCCGCGCAGGTCTTCGATGTAGAGTTTCGACGCGCCAGTCGCTTTGGCTTTTTCGTCGAGCCCGTCCATCTCCGCGCCCTGACCGACGTCAGCGCAGTAGCAGACGACTTCGCACTGGTATTGCTCTTTCAACCAGCGCAGCATGACCGACGTGTCGAGTCCGCCGGAGTAAGCCAAAACGATCTTGTTGATTTGCTCAGTCACCTTTCATTTCCAGTCGACATTCCTGGAGTGCGGTGGCAAGCGCAGCGCGACACCGCTTTGGATAGTTCGCAAGCCAGGGTTCAACCAAAGCGCCGTCGCCGCTGCGCTCTGCCGGCGCACTCCAAATCATCCAAACAACTCCCAAATCTTCTTCATCACAGGTCGCTGCGATTTTTGATCTCGCACCGCGACAAAAATTGTATCCTCACCCGCCAGCGTGCCGACGATCTCCGAAAGCGCTGCGTCATCAATCTCCACGGCAACCGCGGAAGCGCGGCCGGGCAAGCACCTGGCGATTACCAGCACGTCACCGGCGATGTCGAGACTCACAAGGCCGCGCGCCGAATCGCCATTTGCGTGCGGCAGCGCATACGAGCCGTGATGTTTGACAACCCCGAGTTCCTCAAGATCGCGCGACACGCTCGACTGCGTGGCCGAGACGCCCGCGCGCTCAAGGTGCGAGCGCAGCGCCTCCTGCGTGCCGATCCGTTTCCCGCGAACCAGACTGAGAAGTTTCTTTTGTCGCTCTCGTTTCAACATCGCAGATATGTCTGACGACCTTCTGTCAGACGCGCATTAATGCAAAGTAGTTGCATTTTCTGCGCATACCTGCATAAAATAGCGCTGGTTATGCAGTTTCGTCAAGTCTGAAGTTGTCCTGGCGAAAACTGGAGAGTTGCGGCACAATGCGCGAGCGACGCAGGTAGCAATCATGAGCGATGCGCGAAACAGGAATCTTTGGGGCGGACGGTTCACCGGTGAAACTGACCGCGGCTTCGCTGATTTCAATCGGAGCTTCGGTTTCGATCGCCGACTGTTTGAAGTTGACGTGCGGGCCAGCATCGCTCACTGCGATGGCCTGGCGGGCGCCGGCGTGTTGACGGGCGCCGAATCGATGCAGATCAAGGCTGCGCTGAAGGCGATTCTCGATCGCGGTCTCGGCGCGGGTTATTTTGACGAACCGAGTTCAGAGGATGTGCATTCGTTTGTCGAGGCGCGTCTGGTCGAAATGATCGGCGACGCCGGGCGCAAGCTGCACACCGGACGCAGCCGAAACGATCAAGTCGCGACGGACTTGCGTCTGTGGCTGCGCGACGAAATCGATCGCCTTGCTGCCGCGCTCCGCGGCACGCAGGAAGCTTTACTTGATCTCGCCGAAGCACATCCCGATGCAGCGATTCCTGGTTACACGCATCTTCAGCGCGCGCAGCCTGTGCTCTTCGCCCATTGGTGTCTGGCTTATTTCGAAATGCTGGCGCGCGATCGCGAACGTTTCGCTGAAGTCAGAAGGCGCGTCAACGTGCTGCCGCTGGGATCAGCCGCGCTGGCCGGAACTTCATACGCTATCGATCTCGATGCGGTTGCTCATGCGCTGGGCTTCGAAGCAGTTTCGCGCAACAGCCTGGATGCGGTCAGCGACCGAGACTTCTGCATCGAATTCGCGAGCGCCGCGTCGCTCGTCATGATTCATCTTTCGCGCCTGGCTGAAGACATCATTCTTTATGCGACAACTGAGTTCGGCTTTTTTGAATTGAGCGACGCTGTGGCGACCGGCTCCAGCCTGATGCCGCAAAAAAAGAATCCCGACTCGATGGAACTCGTCCGCGGAAAAGCCGGACGGGTTTTCGGCCATCTCGCGGCGCTGCTCACAATGATGAAAGGCTTGCCGCTCGCTTATAACAAAGATATGCAGGAGGACAAGGAAGCGATTTTCGACGCGGCCGATACGGTGAATCATTGTCTCACCGTCACGGCCACCGTGCTGCGCAACATCCGCTTGAACGAAGCGCGCGCGCGCGAAGCTGCCGGGCAGGGCTACTTGAACGCAACCGAGCTGGCCGATTACCTGGTGCGGAAAGGCATGCCCTTTCGCGAAGCTCATGAAACTGTTGGGCGCATCGTCGTGCAGGCGATTGAACGCAAGTGTGAACTGAACGATCTTTCGCTCGATGAACTGAAAACTTTCTCGTCGTTGCTGGATCAAGATGTCTTCGACTCGCTGTCACTCGCAAGGACACTGGCAACGAAGGCGCAAGCAGGTGGGACGGCACCGGAGCGAGTTGCCAAAGAGCTGAAGCACGCGAGAACGCGGTTGTGAAAATAGCAGGCATCTGAAATAGAAGCCTCGCAGTCAACCGCAACGCGGTTCCGGCCTTCAGCCCAGGGTTGCCGTACCGGCTACGCTGGGATTTGAATTGATATCATGCTGCCCAACCCCAACGGGGTTGTGACCGCGGCCGAGCATGAATTGGCGAGACCCTAAAAAGGCGCAACCGCGTTGCGGTTGGAAATCATTTGCTCATCATGTTCCCAACGTAGCCGAAGCGGCAACATTGGGCTGGAGGGTGCAACCGCGTTGCGGTTAACCTCTTCCCAGTCGAGATGTCTTTCTTCATCACCACTCAAACACTGGATCGCAAAGAGGGCGTGCGGCGCATCAATCTGCTCGCCGGTAAAGACCTGCGACCTATGGCTGACCAGTACGGCATTCCGGTTTGGAAAAATGGCCGTGAAAACAAAGGCTGGGCGGGTTTGGTCATCGAGCATTACCTCGGCCTGCCGCAAAATTCTCGACAGGAACCTGATTTCCCCGGCTGGGAGCTGAAAGTTGTGCCGCTGCGAAAGGATGCTAACGGGAAGCTGCGCGTGAAAGAGTCGATGGCCATCACGATGTTGGAACCGGCGGAAGTGCTCGCGAACAAATTTGAAGACAGCCATCTTTATGACAAGCTAAGAAGCATGGTGGTGGCCAGCCGAATTTACGAAAACGCACAGGAGCTGCATTCGATCCTGCACGCCGCGGCCGAATTCGATCTCGACAACCCGAAGATCCACGAACAGCTGAAGGACGACTACGAAACGATTCGTCAGCGAATTCGCGCGAGCGGCATTGACTCAGTCACCGGAGATTTGGGAAAACTGGTGCAGGCCCGCACGAAAGGGCGCGGCCACGGGAGCACTACGCGGGCGTTCTATGCGCGACCAACATTTGTGGCGCACATTCTGAACCTGCAAAAGCTTGCGTCCATGCCGCGTGTTTTCGCTGACGAGCAAACAGTTCTAAGCTAGACGGAAAATGGAAGACGCGATCATCGAGAATGCCTTACCGGAGTTGGCAAACCCGACAATCGTTTGCCCGGTTTGTGAAGGCTTTGCGCACGGCGGTCTGCTGCCGCTGCGGACGCTGCCTGACAACCTTCGGGAGATCGTTTCTTCGAACGCGGCGTCGGCGAACGCCGATGAGGTCTGCGCTCGCTGCCTGGAACTGTTTAGCCGGGCGCAACGGCAGACGGAAACGCACGCAGCGGTGTTCGAACAGAACGATTCCGTGCTGCCGACGCCCTTGCGCATGGACGCGGACGAACGATTCACTGGGCGCGGCGTCACGATCGCGTTTCTTGATTCAGGCTTCTACGCTCACTCGGATCTGACGACGCCGCGCAATCGCATTCGCGCTTATCACAGCATCTTCTCAACCGAAGGCGATCAGACTTCGCTCGAAACAACGGATGTCGCAAGCTGGCACGGCATGATGACGTCGGTCGTGGCCGCGGGAAACGGAGCGTTGTCGGATGGTTTCTACCGAGGCATTGCCGCCGACGCTGACGTTGTGCTGGTCAAGATCGGCCGCACTGGCCGCATTAGTGAAGATCAAATCCGGCAGGGGCTCGAGTGGGTGTGGGCTCATATCGACGAATACAAGATTCGCGTCGTTAATATTTCGGCCGGCGGCGACTTTGAACAAAGTTATCTTACTAATCCGTTGGCGCAAACGGTTGAGCGTTGCACGCGAGCAGGCTTGACCGTTGTCTGTGCGGTCGGGAATGCCGGCCACGTGCCGACGCATCCGGTGCTGCCGCCGGCCAGCGCTCCGTCGTGCATCGCGGTGGGCGGGCTGGACGATCAAAACTCGCTGGATCGCGCGCGGCGCGGGATGTATCGATCATCATACGGACCGACGATTGACGGCCTGCAAAAGCCCGAATTGATCGCCCCGGGAATCTGGGTGGCGGCGCCGATTCTGCCGCACACGCCGACGGCCGAAGAGGCCGAACTCTATTCGCAGCTCGATGGGCTTGCGGATGCAGAACTTCGCGCCGCGATTGAGAAGCATGCCGGCATCGACAAAGATTTAGACGAGGCGCGTTCTCTGCGCATTTCGTTGCTCCGCCAACTAATTTCGATCAAGCTGCGCGAAGGCAACGTAATCAACCAGTATTACAAATACGTCGATGGAACTTCGTTCGCGGCGCCTATTGTCAGTTCGATCATCGCCTGCATGCTGGAAGCGAATCCGCGTCTTACTCCGCAACAAATCAAACGCGTTCTTATCGACACCGCCGAGCGCGTTCCCAAAATCGAAGTCGATCGTCAGGGCTGGGGCGTTGTTTCCGCGAGGCGGGCGGTCGAAGGCGCGTTCTTACAGAACCGGGAGCGGTAGCGACCGGATAATATCACTCTACGCGCAAAGAGACGCGCAACAATTCATCGTTTCGTTCCGAGTAGCCAGTAGGATCCGGTCGCTACCGCTCCCGGTTCTGTAACATCTTCGCTAGACATTGGCTTTGCCGCTGTGCCAGAATCTTCGCGCAACTTCAAATACAGAGTCCGAGGAGCTAATCGAAGTTTCTATGTCCGAACCCGAATCCGCACTAGAGGCAACTGCTGAAAGTGCGAGTCAACCGGCCAGCGCGGAAGACATCACCTATCACGCCGTCGAAAAAGACGGAGTCGTCACGGCAATTTGGGAAATGCAAGGCCGCAAGCACGTGCGCACGATCGACCCACGTTCGCGTCAGGGCCGCGAAATCCTCAACCTCTACACGACCGAACATCACGACGAAAGCCAGCCGAGCACCACCGGCCACGCTGCGTAATCCCGTAGCGCTCTCTTCAAGTCACAAGGTTCCGCGGCTGTCCGCGCATAAACGCTTCGAGGTTGTCGATTAGTTGATCGGCCAGAGCTTGCATCGCTTCGTTGCTAGCCCAGGCAACGTGCGGCGTAACAATAAGATTCGGCAGGTTCAGATCCAGCAGAGCACTACCTCCGCGCGGAGGCTCTTCGCGCAACGCATCGAAAGCGGCGCCAGCAATCTGACCGGTTTGCAGAGCTTCAATCAAAGCCTTTTCTTCGACCAGCCCGCCGCGCGCGGTGTTAATTAGCAGCGCGTGGCGCTTCATCATTTCAAACTCAGGTGGCGCGAACATGTCCTGGGTGTCGCCGGTCAAAGGACAATGCAGAGACACGACGTCGCTCTCTCGCAACGTTTCCGCGAACGGCGTGCGTCCTTCGCGAATCGCCGTGGCGTTCTTGTGTTCCGAAATCAGCACACGCATTCCGATCGATTCGGCAAGTCGCGCCATCGCTTTTCCAATCGCGCCGAAGCCGATGACGCCGAGCGTGCTGCCGCGCAAATCGTGAAGCGGATGGGTGTATAAGCAGAACTGTTTTGACTGTTGCCATCCGCCCTGCTGCACGTCTTCGCGATAAGCGAGCAGGTTGCGCCGCAGCGCCAGAACCAACATCAAAACGTGCTCCGAGACTGAATTTGCGGCATAGCCTCGCACGTTGCACACCGCGATTCCATGGCTCCCACAATAATCCAGGTCGATGTTGTCAAAGCCAGTGGCAGCTATGGCAATCAACTTGAGCTGAGGCAACTGCGATAGTTCCGGTTCGCGCAGTGCCAGCTTGTTGCTGATCACAATCGTGGCGCCGTGAAGTCGCTCGATAACTTGATCGGACAAGGTCTCGGCATGCTCGATCCATTCATGATCGAAGCCGGGCCGACGAAAGTTAGCCTGAACCGTGTTGCGTTCGAGAAAGACTATGCGTTCCATAATAAGATTCTTAAGTCTCTATTTTGCGTAAATGGTTTCTCCGTGCAACCTCTGTGCTCCTCTGTGTCTCTGTGGTGAAGTCTTTCCGAAAAGGCATTTACCACAGAGGCACGGAGATCGCACGGAGAATCACAGAGAAAAGCTAGCTTCAAAAGTGCTAAACTTCACGCCCGAGACATGGACATTAAAATCCGCCGAGCCAAACCAAACGAAGCCGACGTGCTCACCGAAATCGCTCACGCCGCCAAGCGCTATTGGGGCTATCCCGAGAACTGGATCGAACATTGGAAAGACGAACTCACCATAACGCCTGACTTCATCGCGAACAACGAAATGTACGTGGCGATTGCCGGCGAAGAGATTGCGGGCTGTTGCGCGTTGGTGCTGAGCGATTCGCGGGCTGAGCTGGAGCACATGTGGATTAGACCCGAGCACATGGGAACCGGCGTCGGTCGCGCGCTGTTTCAGCAGATCGTGGAACGCGCTGCGCATCTGAAAGCGACCGGCCTGGAAATTTCGTCTGATCCAAATGCCGAAGGATTCTACAAGCGTATGGGCGCGACTCGCGTCGGCGACCTTCGATCCGAAATCGAAGGACAACCGCGGGTGCTGCCGCGGATGCGCTTTGCTCTTGGCCCTTAGCCCTTTGCTATTTATGTGGGACCTCAAGCGTCAAATCATCTGGCTGGTCGTCGGCATTTCCTTCGGCACGTTCATCGTTTACATGGACGCTCACGACGAGACCGGACACTTCGAAGCCAGTGTGTTTGCGTTTTGGGAGATTATCCTGCTGGCGATTATCCTGACGTTGTTCTACCTCTATTCTCGCAAGAAAAACTAGCTCACCTTCGCTAGTCCGGCGGTTGCATCGTCTTCGAGCGCGCGTCGATTCCCTTCTCGCCCATGACGAGCAGTCGGCGCGCTTCGCTGTACACCACGCTCTGTGGCAGGTATGAAAGCACATAGCGGTTGCGGCGCAGCTCATCACAAATCGCCTTCGCTGCCGTGCTCGGATCGTCAATCGGGAAGATGCGGCCGCCCGTTCCTTCCGCCAGGTCGTCGATCACTTGCCGCGGCTTGGGCACGTCGCGGCGAATGGCGCCGCGTGTGCGGTCCTGCGCTTGCACGCAATAGACCGCGATGTCCAGCGACTGGAGCGCGCTGAGAGCCGGCGTGAATTTTGTTTTGCTGCCCCGATCGAGTCCGTCGCTGATAACCACGATCGCGCGCTTCTGCGCCGACAACGGCCGGAGCGCATCTTCGACGACCGCGGCGATTGCGTCGAACAAATGCGGATCGCCTTTCTTGCGAAAAGTCTTCAGTTCCATTTCGATCTTTTTCGCGTTGTCCGTCCAGTCGGACACGATCTCGGCGCTATTGTCGTAACCGACGATCAGCAGCTTGTCGCCGTCGTAAATCTCGTAAGCGAACTCCTGCGTCGCAGCTTCCAGCTTCTCAACATCGGCGCGAATCGTCAGCGAATTGTCCACCAGCAGCACGATGCGCGCGGGTGAAAGATCGGGCGCAAAGTTTTTGACTGTCTGCTGGACGCCGTTATCGAACAACGAGATGTCTTTCGCGGTGATCGGAGTTGAAGCGCCGTTGGCCCGCATGGCCACGACGTTGACCATAGTCGACGCTTCGTTCGAAGGGTGCGCGCGGCGGCCCGCTTGCGCGAACATCGCGCCCAGCAAAGCTGCGGCAGCCAGCCCGAAAACAAAAGCGCGCCAAACGACACGAACTTGTCTGCTCTGCCGTTCGGCGGCGCGTCTGTTAACCTTCGTGCTCATAACCTGGCCTTGCTCAGGCACTATCTTTCTTTGCAGGAGACTCCTTTGGCTTTGCCTTCTCAGTTGACGAAGAGCTTTCTGTCGACGCTAGTTCCTTCTCGACCTTCTCAGCCACGCTTCCTTTGCGTGCGTAATCGGTGACGTACCAGCCTTCGCCCTTGAATTGAATCGACGGCCTCGACACGAGTTTTTCCAAACGGCCCCGACATTTTCGGCAGCGCGTCGGTTGCTTGTCGGACAGCTTCTGAAAAACTTCGATATAGGCGTTGCACTTCTGGCAGCGAAATTCGTAAATCGGCATTGGTGGCTCGGTTTCGGGGAAACTGCTGTGTAGCTGAAAGGATTATACGAGACCCGTTTCCCAGCTGACAACCACAGCAATTTTGAGATGCAGCCGACGGTCAATTGGCAGGCCGCACCGATGATATTTCGCGAGGGTTTTTGCAACTTGCGCCGCCGTTCGTTATGATCGGTCGCAACTTGAAGAAATTAAGCCTCGAAGCGAGCGGCGAACTTTCAGAAATACGCATTCGCCGCTAACCTTGTATCAGATGCAATCCGCAGCCGAGACAGAGCAGAAGCTTTCGCTGGAACGCAAGCTAAAGCTGCACGAAGCCCGCGAATCCATAATCGATCGTCTGGCCGGAAACCTGCCGACTTCGATAAATCTGGATTCTTTCCTGCGCATGATCGTTTCGGAATTGGGCAAGATGATGGAAGTCGATCGCTGCGACATTATCAAGCTGACGCCGGAAGGAGATTTGCACGTCAGCCACGAATGGCGCGCCTCTGAAGAGGTGCTGTCAAATCTCGACACGCGCATCCCGGTTGATTTGGCGACGCTGTCTGAGCACGTTGATATCAAACGCATAGTCAGACTCGATGACACCTCGGCTCCTGAACTTGACCACAAGGTTCGCTTCTTTGCCAGAAGCATGGGCACGCGCTCGCTGCTTCTGGTCCCCGTCATTCTCGACGAGGACATGCTCGGCATGATTGGTTTGCATTACACGCGAGCGCCGCGCAAATGGTTCGACGAAGAGGTCGCGTTTCTGGAATCAATCGCGACGCAACTGGCAATTGGTTACCAGTACACTCGGATTTACAACGACAAGAAACGCGAAGCCGAGACGACGAAAGCGTTGCTCGAGATTGCCAACACGCTCAACGCGCGGTCGGATTTTGGCGAGGTTAGCTCCGTGGTGCTCGAACGCGCGCTGGCTTTGGTGGGCGCCGACTACTGCGCGCTGGGCGTGCTTGAGTCGGACGAAAAGCGGATCAGCCTGGCGGCTTTCAAAGCGTCGCCGCACGCCGTGATCGACAATGTGCGCGGTTTGATCGAAGCACACGGCCAGTCGATGGACATCACGGAATACCCCGCGATGGTCGACGTGTTATCGCAAGGCAAGACACTCCAGCTTCTAGAAACAGATCTGCCGCTACCGCTGCGAGGAATATTTAATGCCACACTCGGCGGACGCGCCGCGTTGGTGGCGCCGGTGCGCATCGCCGGTCACACGTTCGGATTGCTCGGTTGGGTCTGGAGCGGGCAGCGCGATCGTTTCAAAGATCACGAAGTCGCGCTGGTCGAGGGAATCGCAGATCAGATTGGCACCGCGCTGGAGCGCGATCACCTTTCGGCCGAAGTCATGCGCCTGAA
>DASZZL010000201.1:0-22108 GCA_035545035.1 Pyrinomonadaceae bacterium | reverse complement strand
GCCCGCGAGACCAAAGTCCGTAATGCGCACGTTGCCGTTCTCGTCGATCATTACGTTCGACGGCTTCAGATCGCGGTGCAGCACGCCCACCTCATGCGCCGCGGCGAGTCCGGCGCACATCTGCCGGGCGATTTGAATCGCCTTGTCCTGAGGCAAACGACCGATGCGCCGCAGCAACGAAGAGAGTTCTTCGCCCTTGATGTACTCCATCGAGAGGAAGTGGCGGCCGTCGACTTCGCCGATGTCGTAAACGCGGCAGACGTTTCTGTGACTCACTTGTCTGGCGACGCGCACCTCGCGATGAAAACGCGCGAGCGCCGCGCCGTCACTCAAGAGATGATCGGGAAGAAACTTAAGCGCGACTGCCTGGCCGAGTTTCAGATCGTCGGCGCGATAGACTTCACCCATGCCGCCTTTGCCAAGCAACCCGACGATGCGATAGCGCTCAGCGAGAATCGTTCCCGGTACGAAACGCGCATCATCAATCGAATCAAGGGACGTAAAAGATCTTTTCTGGCTTGATTTACTTGGCGGAGTTTTCGGTGATTCCAGCCGCTGCGTCGCCTCCTCGAACGAGAAGCCGCAAGCCGAGCAGAAGGAGGCGTCGCCGAGGATCTCTTTGTGACAAGAGGGACAGTTCATTGGCGGCGGATTGTATCGCAAAACAGTTCGATCAAGACAGAGATCGTCAGCGCAACAGGAGTGTGTCGGTAGTGATCAAGCAACGGCTCGGGTGTTCAGAGTGCCGACCTTAGTCGGGCTTTTGGTTGCGAAAGACCCAACTAAAGTTGGTACTCTTCGACACCGCTGCCGCTACTACTCGCATTTTCGTCGCGTACTTCAGCACGCACTGCCTCTTGCTTTCGAGAACTAACGCGTTAAGCGGTTCAGTCGAGATAAAAGTCCAACCCTGACTCTCCATCCCGCATCAATTAGCCGGACACCGATTCAGTTCTTCGCAGGCAATACCAACCGTCTCCCCTCCTGGCGTCTCCCCTTAACGCTCGCACAATCATTTCGCCTTAGGAGGCCTAGCCCATGAAACGCACTCTCCTTTTAATCGTAGTCTCTCTGCTTTCAGTAAACTCTTTCACCCAGACGCGGCGCGCCACGCGCACGCTGGCGCCGCAAACATCGGCAACTAAACCGAACACGCAGACGCTGCCGATTCGCCGTGTGATTCTTTACAGCAACGGCGTCGCTTACATCGAACGACGCGGCACGATCACTGGCCATGCCGAGATCAATCTGTCGTTCAAGCAATCGCAGGTTGACGACGTCTTGAAATCGATGGTCGTGCTCGACCTGGGCCAGGGCCGCATCGGCGCGGTCAGCTACAACTCCAGCGCGCCGCCCGCCGCGCGCATGGCGGATATTCCTTTTTCAATTGGGGCGGGAACTGAGAATGGAAACAACGGCGGTCTGGCGCGTGTGCTCAGCCAGCTTCAAGGCGCGCGGATCGTCGTTACCACCGCAAACCGCACGGCGACCGGCTCAATCCTAACCATCGAAGAACGCCAGTCGCGGATCGACCGGGACAAAACCACGCATGCGCTCGTGATTGCATCCGAAGGCGGCGAGCTGATGAGCTTCGATCTGGCGGAAGTGCGCTCGGTCAAACTGATCGATGAAGGCACGCGCCGCGATGTCAATGAATTCGCCAACGCCAGCGCGTCCGCTCGTCGGCGCGACGCCAAGACGATCGTCGTTTCTTCCGACGGCGCCGGCTCGCGCGAGATGCTGGTGAGCTATACCATTGCCGCCCCAATCTGGAAGACGACGTATCGCGTCGTGCTCGACTCGACAGGCAAGCCCTTCTTTCAGGGTTGGGCCATCGTGGACAACGTCAGCGAAGAAGACTGGAACAATATTTCGCTCTCGCTCGTGTCCGGTTCGCCTGTCTCGTTCATCCAGCCGATCCAAAAACCGTTCTATCGCTATCGACCGGTCGTGCCGATGCCCGACGATTTGAAGCTTGAACCTCAGACGTATGAAGCGAATGAAGGAGGCGGAGCCGCGGGCACCGTCAGCGGAAAGATCACTGATCCGAACGGAGCTACGGTGAACGGGGCCTCTGTGACAATCACGAACACGTCGACTAATCAGTCTTACGCGACCACCAGCGCGAACGACGGAACCTACAGATCCCCCGCTCTGTCACCTGGAAATTACTCGGTGACGATCAATGCCGCTGGCTTCAAGCAACTCCTAATAACCAACGTCGCCGTCGGAAGCAATGGACCGGCGCACGCGAACGCTCAACTTGAAGTCGGCAGTATTTCAGAAACTGTGACTGTCACGGCGGGTTCGGAAATGTTTCTAAATAGTTCCAGCCAAACTTCAGGACGCCGGCCGTTGAATGGTCGCGGCCTTAACAGTCTGAACGGCCTTAGCCCGTCATCCGGCACGAATACCTCTCTTGAAGGCGTCTCACTCAGCGACGCAATCACCCGCCCCGACTCTGGCGTCGAAGCTGCCGCTACCGGCAGCGAAGTCGGCGATCTATTCGAATACAAGATCGACCAACCCGTAACAGTTCCGCGCGATCGTTCGGCGCTGATTCCGATTCTGCAAACGCGCATGGAAGGCGAACGTGTCTCGATCTACAACGAAGGCGTGCGTCGCGATCGTCCCTTCGGCGGAATGCTGTTGAAGAATACCTCGCCGCTGACGTTGGAAGATGGCGCAATGACCGTGATCGACGGCGACGCCTACGCAGGTGAGGCTCTGATGGAACGTCTCAAGCCCGCCGAACAGCGACTGATCTCCTTCGCGCTGGATCTTGGAACGCTGGTCACCGTCCGGACAAAAGAAGACCGCGCGCCCACGTTTCTCGTGCGAGCAATTAACGGCGTCTTTCAGGCTCACTATTACCAGACCAGTCAGAAGACCTATGTCCTGACAAACCAAACAGACAAACCGCGTGTAGTCATCATCGAGCACCCGGTGCGGCAGGACTGGTCTTTGACTAATGACACGCAGAAACCCGAAGGGAAGAGCGCGCGTTACTATCGGTTCCGCGTTCCTCTCGGCCCCCATCAGAAGGTTGAATTGCCTGTCACTGAACGGCGCGTGCTGATGGATTCGTACACGTTGGTGAACTTCAGCCGTCAGGATCTTGAACTGTTTATCGAGCGTAAGTACATCGACGGGGCGACGCGCGCTGTGCTGGAAAAGATCGTCGACATCAAAAGCCGCATCGCCGCGGCGGAAGCCCGAGTCGAGGCTATCGATGAAGAAGTGACCGAGATCGGAAAGGACCAGGAGCGTCTGCGCGACAACATCAAAGCGCTGACAGCTACCGCCGAAGCAAAGCAATTGATCTCGCGTTATGTCTCAAAGGCCGACACGCAGGAGACGCGCTTGGAGCAACTGAACAAAGACAAGCAGGCGCTGCACGAGGAGCGCACGCGACTGCAGGGCGAGTTGGAAGCTTTGATTCGCGGTCTGGCAATCGATCACAAACTCAGCAACTGATAGAGTCGAGGCCAGACGAGTCACGCCCCCAGGGTGTCTTTGATCTTTCCGAGCAGCGCCTCGAGGTCGATCGGCTTGCCGAAAACTTCGGTGCAGCCGGCGGCCAGGGCGTCGGGTTTGATTTCATGAGTGGCGTGGGCGTTGACCGCAAAGATTGGCGTGCCTGAGAGCGCGCGCCGCCGGCGCATCTGCCGGGTCGCTTCCACTCCATCCAGGGCAGGCATGGCCAGGTCAATCAAGATCAGGTCAGGGTTCACGCGGTTCGCCTGCAGCAATCCTTCCTTGCCGCCTTTAGCTTCGACAACCTTGTAGCCTTTCGCGCGCAGACGGGAAGAGAGCGGCGTGCGACTGTCGGAACAATCCTCAATCACCAGAATGATGGGAGCGCCTTTTCCAACTTTCATTTTTCCCTCAGGCGTTCGAGCTTGCAGTTCCCTTTTGTCGATGCGCGGGACGGGGCCTGCTACAAACATAGCGCTCAGGGGCAAAAAAGCCAACCGAAAATGCAAAAGAGACTATCCTTTTCGAATCATGAGCCACGCAACCAGCGAACTCAGCAACGCCAAAACCGCGCCGGCCAGCATCACGATGCGAAAGCCCCTAACGAAAGAGTCGTTGATTGCTTGCTTGATTGCGACCCGCGCTTCTTCATTTACGTCATTTGGTATTTCCGCCGCTGCCAGCTTGCCGCGCTCTGTCTCCAGCGTCCGTCGCGCCTCCGTGGGAACCACGATGTGGTCGAGATGTCGATCGAAACTCTGATTGAAAGATTGCACCATGACCAGCCCCAGCACGGCAACTGCCAGCAAGCCCGCGGTTCGTGAGACAGCGTTGTTGACGCCGGAAGCGATACCAGCGTGACTCTGTTTGACTGAATTCATCACCGTCGTCGTAAGCGGAGCGACGCTGATGGCCATGCCCAGCCCGAGCACGAACATGGCCGGAAAGTAATCAGTCCAGTAACTGCCCCCTACGCTCGGCCTGATGAACAAAGCATATCCGGCGGCGGCAATGATCGGACCGATGACCAGAGGCAGACGCGAGCCGTAAAGCTTCACCAGTCCTCCCGACCAACGCGACAGCAGAAACATGATCAGAATGAATGGCAGCAATGCCGCGCCGGCCGCCGTGGGAGTGTAACGCTGCACCTGAATCAGATTTAGCGGAAGGAAGAAAAGCGTCCCCGATAGCGCGGCGTACAGGAAGAGTGTCAGCAGATTCGCGCCCGCAAAATTCGGCGAGCGAAAGAGCGCGAGCGGCATCATTGGATTCCGCACGCGCGCCTCGACAACAATAAACGCCGAGAAAATTATTACGCCGGCCAACAACGCGGCCATGACAGCCGGGCTTTGCAAACCCAGGCGCGACGATTCGATCAGTCCGAAGACGATCGCGCCGAGACTGACCGTTGCCAACGCCGCGCCCATAAGATCCAATTTCCCTGACTCTGCTTCATCACGGCTCTCAGGCACGAACAGAAAGACGAGGACCAGCACGATCAACGCCAGCGGAAGATTCAGGAAGAAAACTGCTCGCCACGAAACGTGTTCGATCAGGTAGCCTCCGACCACCGGTCCCAGCGCAGTTGTGATCGCAGTCGCGCCCGACCACGTGCCGATTGCTCGTCCGCGTTCCTTCTCCGGAAACGAGGCGCTAATGATCGCGAGACTGCCGGGGACCAGCAGTGCGCCGCCAACGCCCTGCGCCGCGCGCGCCGCGATGAGCTGATTAATCGTCGGCGCCAGTCCGCACCAGATCGAAGCCAGCGCGAACAGCGCTATCCCGATCGCATAGATCCGCTTGCGTCCAAAGTGATCGCCGAGCGAACCGCCGAGCAGCAAGAGCGCCGCGAGCAGAAGCGCGTACGCTTCCACCACCCACTGCACGTCGACGGCCGTGGCGTTGAGGTTCGTTTGCAGTGCCGGCAGCGCGACGTTGACGACCGTGCCGTCGATGAACACCATGCTCGAACCGAGAATCGTCGCGGCGAGAATCCATGGGCCCAGCTTTTTGCCGCACGGCGCCTCGGTCTTCTTCGCGGCGATTACGCCTTCATCGCATGGTGGTTTGAGGAGGTTCATTGGAAGTTGTAACCGGCAAAAGAAAATGCTCGGCAGGGAATCTTAATCCTTGCCGAGCACAGATTGGTACTTCCGCGGCTATGCCTGTGAATCTCAGTATCGAATCTTCACGCTAAAACTGCCGCCGTTGTCGCTGTAGTCGTCATCGTTGATGAGAAGATACAAGCGACCGTCGGCGGGAACCGTGAAAGTTAGTTGGCTGCCGATCAGAAACGGCTGGCTCTGCTGGCCGTCCGGCGTGCGGATGTAGCCGATCAGCGCGCCGGGACCTGCCGCCGGTAACGGCCTGGCGTTAATCACGGAACTGAAGCCCGTGTTGCGTCCGCCTTCAGGCCCGACCGAGCCTATACGCCGTCCGGCGATGACCGTTCCGCTCGCGGTGAAAGTTATTTGATCGCCGGAACGGACATCGAGACCTGTATCGACGCCGCGGGAAGTGCCCGGAACATTAATCGTCACCTCCTGTGGAGTGCGGTTGCGATCGATTTGATCGATTGCTTGTCGGTCGCGCGAACGTCCCCTTCCCGCAGGATTTCGCGGAGTGCGATCGTCCTGGTTATCGAGCGCCGCCAGATCGCGTTCGCGCTTGATTTGCACGGTGAAGCTGCCGCGCGCGTCGCTGAACGAACCGCGATTGGCGGTGAGATAAAGCCGCCCGTCACGATCAGCGGTGAATTCGCGTGTGGACCCGAGCTCCATAATCGGCGCGCGAGCGTCATCACCAATCGCTCCGATCAGTTCACCTTCAGCAGCGCGGGGCAAAGGCGAAGTTGGATCGGTCGAACGCAATCCGTCAGGAGTTATGCGCGTGCGCCCGGCCGTGATTACGCCTGAGGCGCTCGTTTGCACGTGCTCGCCACGCCGCAGATCGATCCCGCTGTCAATCCAGTTTGGTTCAAGCGTCACCTGTACACTACGCGTCTCAAAGCGCGCATCATCGAGGGCGCGCCCGTCAATCTCTATCCGATCAACTTCGTTCGGACGGAAGTACTGAATCTCGCCCTCGTTGGCCCGGCTCCGCGCGACGTTTGGATCTGTCGTCGCGCTGGGCAGGCTCGTATAGCGCGGCTCAACCCGCACGACGAAACGCCCGCTGACAAAGCCCAGCAGCGTACCGCGTATCGTCCGTCCATCACGCAAGTAGATTGTGTCCGCGACAGCTAAACTGGCGGCGAATAGCACTATGGCTAGGGCGAGAACGATTTTTCTCATGGTCTTTTCCTTTCAGTTCGACAAAACACACTGCCAACAAATCAGCACATTTTATCGCTCATCAAAATTCCTTGGGAAGAGAATTAAGCAGGGGGGTTTCGAGCTTTAGCTTATACCGAAGGGGAAGGAGGAGCAAGTGAGGGCATCTTAACGAACCCATATTCGCTGTGTTATTCTCGCCTTGCGCCGGGAGTTAAATATGGACCCTATTTCAATTCCGGCCCACTTCGATGGGCGACAAATTCTTCTCGATGAGCCCTGCGAACTCGAGCCGAACGCGAAGCTAATCGTAACTGTCTTGCCAAATCATGATTCCGAACATGAGTCATGGTTGCCTTTGTCCGCCGACGGCTTGCAGCAAGCTTACAGTGATAGTGAAGAAGAATACTCCCTTGATCTAATCAAAGACCCGAACCCTTTCTGGTCGAATCTCCGATCGCGTTAGGGAGCGCTGCCACCCGCTCGCTACCGCGAGCGGTTCGGCACCCAATCAAGTCGCGTCTACTTCGTCAGTTCATCCGCGATTTCATTTGCGTTGAAGACCTTGCGCAGAACTTCGTTCATCGCGCGCACGTCAACTGAGATCGCGCGGTTGACTGACTCATCATAGATAAAGTCGCCCACCAGCGATTGAATATTGCCGTCAAAGATCAAACCGACCAACTCGCCGTTCTGGTTGATCGTCGGTGAGCCGGAGTTGCCACCGATGATGTCGTCGGTCGACACAAAATTAAATGGCGTGCTCAAGTTCACCACCGACTTCTTCTCCGTCCAGCGCGGCGGCAGATTGTATGGGAACTCAGACTTGAACTGTGTCGCGCGATCATAGAGACCACCGAGCGTTGTGAACGGCGCAACTTTCTTGCCGTTCTCCATATATCCTTTGACGGCGCCATAAGAGAGACGCAGCGTGAAGGTCGCATCAGGATAAAGCCTGGTGCCTTCGGTCTCGAAGCGGGCGCGCGCGATCTTGCTGTAGTTGGCGCGCTCAACCCCCGTGACTTCGTTCTCGTAACGTTTGCGCAGCTCGCGCCCTTTCGGATCGATGGTGCGAGCCAGCACGATCATCGGATCGGTTGAAGTCTCAATCGCCTTGCTGCCACCGGCCTCCAGTTCCTTGCGAAAGGCAGGATCTTTCAACCTGGTGCCTTCGATTAATCCGTTGGCTCGAACTTCAGGTGTCTGGCCATTCAGGATCTGTTTTGCCAGCGGGTGATCCGCGCCGAGGAGTTCCACCATGAAGCCAAGCGAATCAGCCAGTTTGAGTTTTTCGAAATCGTCGTGGATTGGCGCCGGCGAATAGAGTGCCAACTCAAGCGAGGCGCGACGGGCGTCAGTGAACTCGGGCAGGCGCTGAGCGTTCGGCTTCTCGTTCTCAGCCGCCAGCCTGACCAGCGTGCGCGCGATTCCGAACAACGCAGTGTTGAAGCCGGAGCCTTGATCGAAAATTCTTCGTTCGCGGATGTAGGACGGCAGGCCCTGATGCGCTTTCGCAATTGCATCCCAGGCGTCGCCATACATCTTTTGCCGATCGAGATTGGCGGCAATTGATTTGCGCAACGCAGCTTCGTCTTTGGTCTTGCGGTCCATCAGCGGCTTGTCTTTCAGGCCCGCAATCTGTCCGCGATAAACCTTCAAGCTGTTTTGGATGCTGTTCAAATCATTCTGGGCGCGGCGCGTCTGTTCTTCGCCCATGGCCATGTATTTCTTGAGCATTGCTTCGCGACGCTCCAGGAAACGCAGAATGATGGGAATGCTGGTGTCGCGCAGGTCCTGTAAATGGGCGACCGTGTTCAGGCGAGCAGTCGAACCCGGATTGCCCGTGACGAAAACCAAATCGCCTTCTTTGGCGCCCGCAGTCGACCATTTGAAGAAGCTCCCGGGATGCACCGGCTGATCGTTTTCGTAGACCCGCACCAGCGCCATGTCAATATTGAAGCGCGGGAAGTTAAAGTTGTCGGGATCGCCGCCAAAGAAAGCGGCCTGAAACTCAGGCACGAAAACCAGCCGCACGTCGGTGTATTTCTTATAGCGATAAAGATTGTATTGCCCGCCCTGGTAAAGCGTGATGACGTCGGAACGAAGCCCGGTTGCTTTGGTTGACTCGCCTTCAATCGCGGAGATCTCCGCGCGTCGCGCGGCAAAGCTTTCAGCATCAGACATTCCCGCTTTGACCGCGCCGCTAACGCGATTGGTCACATCCTCAATGCCCATCAGCACGTTGAGTTCGAGGCTGGGCGCCTTAATCTCTTCAGCCTGCGTGCGGGCCACAAAGCCTTCTTTGGCCAGATCCTTCTGGGGCGTGCTGACATCATTAACGATGTCTTCGACGATGTGATAATTGGTCAGGACCAGGCCGTTGGCAGAAACGAACGAGCCCGAACCGCCGCTATTGAACCTGACCGAAGCCAGCTGTACCTTCTTCAGCCATTCGTCGGTCACGTCAAAGCCATACTTCTTTTTGATCTCGGCGCGGGGGACATTATTGAACGTCCACATACCTTCGTCCGCCAGCGCGGTGAAGTTGAGGGTCTGTAGACTGAACAGCGCCAGAACCAGCGCGCACAAAAACTTTCTGAATTTCATTGTTTACCTCGACGAACTAGTCTAACGGAAGAAGATTTTAGAACATTTTGCCGTCCAATTGGATGCCTTAGGAATAGTAAACGGTAAATCGTAATTGGTAAATAGCCCAAAGCGTGGAACCGCCTGGGTCGGCCGGGGTCGGTGAGAAGCGTCCGGGCATTTACGATTCACCATTTACGATTTACCATTCACCAACCAATGGACAACGAACAAATCGCCCGCCGCTTTAATCGCATGGCCAGTCTGATGGAGATTCGCGGCGAAGACACGTTTCGGATTCGCTCGTATCGGATGGCCGCCGAAGCGATCGAAACCTGGCCCACGCAGATGAAAGAGATTGCGAAAAAGGAAGGCGCGGCGGGATTGCAGGGAATTCCCGGCGTCGGCAAAGCGACTGCCGGCAAGATTCTCGAATTGATCGAACGCGGCAGCTTCGATGCGTGGGAAAAGCTGACCGCGGAGACGCCGGAAACAGTTCTCGATCTGCTTGAGCTTCCCGGCATCGGCCCAAAGACCGCCGCAACATTCCACCAGAAGTTCAAAGTCTCTTCGCTTGACGACCTGCGCAAGTTCGTCGCCAACGGTGGGCTGGACTTGGTCGACGGCATCGGGCCAAAGACCGCGGAGCGAATCAAGCGTCACCTCTAACCGTCGTTGAGTTGGGCCACAGACCGCATCGCAGCCCGTCAACGAATTATTCCTTGCATGACTACCTTGGCTGTCCTACAATGCCTACACCAGACGGACTGATTGGCATCGCTCAGCGTCTCCCCGCGTTAATAGTTTTCGAAGCTGAGAATGCGCTTGCTGCTTGGGCGCAAGCTCGCGTGAATGACCAGGCCGACCTTTGTAAGTTCGCGGGATGTCGACGGCTCTCACTCGCAGCAATACACCGTTGCCTTGCCTTCCAGATTCGCGAACCTCAGGCTATGGTTTGAATAGACAGGGGGTCAGATGAACTCGCGTCGCCAATCAACGTCATCCGCACTAGTCTCCTTCATTGTGCTAACGGTCGCGATATTCGGCGCGCTGAGCGCCGCCGCAGCGCAAAACAAGCCGCGCGAAGACCCGTCTCCGCAACCAGAGCAGAAAAAAGAACTTCTCACCGTTCAGCCGGTGCCGACAAAGCCGTCAACTCCTGGTTCAACGTCGCAGAAGAACTCTTCGCTACTTGAAACACAGCAGCAGAAACCCGGAACCGAAGTTGACGATAAGACACAGATCATCATCAACACTGACTTGATCACTTTTACGGTGACCGTGACGGATATCTACGGCCGTTTCGTTTCCGGCCTGGGAAAGAATGCGTTCACCATCTTTGACGATAAGCAGCAGCAGGAGATTACAAACTTCAGCGATGATGACTCGCCCGTTTCGGTTGGCGTGCTGTTTGACGTTTCGGGATCGATGAGCGGAGAAAAGGTCAAGCGCGCGCGCGAGGCGCTGGCGCATTTCATTCAAACCAGCCATGACCGGGACGAATACTTTCTGATCGCCTTCAATTCCAGAGCGCAATTGCTGTTGGATCGAACCCGCGATGGCAACGCCGTGCTCGACAAACTGATGTTCGTGCAGACGCGCAATAACACCGCGCTTTATGATGCTTGTTATCTCGGCGTCGAACGCGTGCAGCGCGGCACGCATCCCAAGCGGGCCCTGCTCTTGATCAGCGACGGGCAGGACAACAACTCGCGTTACACCTTTAACGAGCTGCGCCGCGTGCTGAAAGAATCGGACGTCGTGCTTTACGCCATCGGAATTCTCGGCGGCGGCGACGTGGGCAGCTCACTCGGCATGGAAGGCCAGGGCATTCTGGACGAGCTGGCCGGCGTTTCGGGCGGCAAAGCTTTCTATCCGCGCACGGCGGCCGAGATGGATGACATTTTTGAGCAGATCGCGCTCGAGCTGCGCCATCAGTATTCGATCGGCTACCGGCCGCCGAACTTTGCGAACGACGGCAAGTGGCACCACATCAAAGTAAAAATCACGCCTCCGCGCGGTTTGCCGCGCCTGTTCGTGCGCAGCAAAGAGGGTTATTTCGCCATCGCGAATCCCAAGTGAAGCGACGGTCTGCTTCACCCCCAAAGATCAATTTGCCGAAGCGAGCGGCAACGTTAGGCGAGCTTCCTGGCATCAACAGAATTTGCTGAAGCTGCAATCCTTCAAGAACCGTTTGGCGCTGCGCACTCCCCAGCCGCGAAAATCATTTGACATTAGGCGTTTATTTATAGAGGCTTGATTGTTGTGATGAAACTTAGCACTTTCACAAGCATCGCCGGGACGCGTCGAACTGCGGCTGGGCTTTTTGGCATCGTGGCAGTGTTTTCGCTTCTGATCTCAGGCGCCAGTCGGGCTCAGCAACCAGATTCCCGGCCGCGTACAACCCAACCGGCGTCCAGCGCGTCGCCATCGCCGCCGCAAACTTCGCAGCCCAGCCCGACGCCCGCTCCCCCGACGCTTCCGGGGCGTCGCATCGCGCCGCAACTCGGGGAGCCGCCGCCACCGCCCATCTTAAAACCGAAGCCAACGCCAACGCCCGATCCGGCCGGCGCGGTAATCAGCGA
The DNA here is from genome assembly GCA_035545035.1 of Pyrinomonadaceae bacterium. Taxonomy (GTDB): domain Bacteria; phylum Acidobacteriota; class Blastocatellia; order Pyrinomonadales; family Pyrinomonadaceae; genus UBA11740. Next base: position 10,188 of record DASZZL010000201.1, on the reverse strand, counting down.
GGGAGACATACTAAAATTCAACGCCGAGCTGGTGACGCTGCACGTGCGCGTAATCGATCGCAACAATCATCCGATTAACAACATCGCGAAGGATGACTTTAAGATCTTCGAAGACGGCGTGCCGCAGCCGGTCTTTTCGTTTACCCAGGAAGAAGTTCCCGTCATCTATGGATTGGCCGTAGACACGTCGGGTTCGCTGCGTTCTCAGTTGAATCAGGTGATCGACGCAGCCAAGACGATCATCAACAGCAACAAGCGCGGCGACGAGACTTTTCTGGAACGATTTATCGACCGCGACAAGATCGAGAACCTCCAGGATTTCACATCCAACAAAGACCTCCTGCTTGACGCGGTCGAGAACCTCTACGTAGAAGGCGGGCAGACCGCGGTGATCGACGGAATTTATCTGGCCGCGGAACATGTCGCGGAATACAAGAAAGGCTCCGAAGACGACCGCCGCCGGCGCGCGCTAATCGTGGTGACGGATGGCGAGGATCGCGCCAGCTACTACAACGAGAGCCAGCTCTTTCAGCGCTTGCGCGAAGAGGATGTGCAGATTTACGTGATCGGATTCGTCACCGAACTCGACGCGGACAAGGGATTCATTCGCAAGAGTCCGCGTGAAAAAGCGGTTAACCTGCTGAACAGGATCGCCAGCGAAACTGGTGGACGGGCATTTTATCCGCAATCAATTTCCGAGCTGCCCCAGGTCGCCAACGAGATCGTGCGCGACCTGCGCACGCAATATGTGGTCAGCTACGACCCGACGAACAAGGCTCACGATGGCACGTATCGCGCAATCAAAGTCGTGGTCACCGATGTGCCCGGACAGAAGCGCATCGCTTTGACGCGATCCGGGAGAACCGCGGGTCTGGGCACGGTTGCGAAACCGGCTCCGAAAACGACCGCCTCGCCGGCAAACAATAACGCGCGCCAACCGACCAACAACAACCCGACGCGAAAGTCTCCGTAAGACTGGTGTCAGAAGCCCGCGCGTCAAGCAAGCCTTGAAAAAAGCACCTGCAAACGGCCATTGACAACTTTGGTGTCGGAGGCCCTCCCTAACGGTCGGGCTTCTGACACTTACTGATTCTTTCTCAGACTCGCCTCCAGGGCTGCCAGCGCGCTGTTCAGTTGATCCATCTGCCCGTCACGCGTGCGCTGCTTGCGGATCAATTCTTCCAACATCAGCTCGCTCTTTAGATTGACTTTGAAATCCTGCTCGGCGGCGAGCCGATCTTTTTCGGCCGCGCGATTCTGCGACATCATGATGATCGGCGCTTGCAGTGCCGCGGTCATCGACAGCATCAGGTTGAGAAGAATGTAGGGATAGGGGTCGAACTGTGCTCCGTTCTCACCGTGACCATAATGGACGAGTACGAAGGTATTGAACGCCATCCAGCCAACCAGACAGCTCAGGTAGATGATGATGAACGTCCACGAACCGCCAAACGACGCAACCTTGTCGGCAATGCGCTGACCGATGGTCGACTTCTCTTCCATCTCGACGTTGATGTTGCGCGTGGCGCGCTGTGAAACCAGTTGATTCGTCTGGCGCATGCGCGCGCCGATCTCGCAGATGACGTCAACCGCGCAGTCAGGATGTTCGATCAGGAACTGTTGAAAGTCGTCGCTGCTCAGCCGGTGCAGGTGAATATCGGTTATTGCGGTCGCGTTGGTCGAGCGCTCGCCGCGATCGAGCACGGCCAGCTCGCCAAAGAATTCGCCGGGCTTGAGTTCCGCCAGCGTTACTTCGTTGACGTCTTCGTCCACGACCCAGATGCGCACCGTTCCCTCTTCAACCACGTAAAGCGCGTCGCCGCGATCGTGTTCGTTGAAGATCGTCTCGCCGGCCTTGTAGTTAACCTGGTCAATCTCTTCGGCCAGATGTTCCAGTTCGTGCGCCTCAAGACGCTTGAAAAGGGGAACGCGAGCGAGGCTCTGCGCCTCGTCGCTCAATTTGGTTAGGTCTGCTGACATAGCAAATCTTCCTCTTTTAAAGTGAGATATGCACCACCAGGGCGCCGAGTCTCTGCGGCCCGCAAGCAGCTCTTAACTCGCCGTCAAACGATCGAGTAAATCGCCGGAAATAGCAAATGGATCGGTCGGCGGCTCATTCTTGCTCGCCGCCTCAACCACTTGCACCAGCTTCACCACCGCCGCACCAAGTTCTGCATCATCAGAATTAATCTCGATGCAATCCGGAGAATCGAATGGAGTCACGAACAGGTAACGCGGCACGCTGTGGTCGCTCGTCGGCTCTGCCGGCCCGAGGATCAGCAAATTGTTATTCAAGCGCGCGTACCGGTGCGCCGAACCGATTTGTCTTTCCCAATGAAGCGCGCCGCTTTCGCTCTGTGACTCGATTCTCGAGATTAGATTGCGCAGGCGATCAGTCGTAGCAGCATCGCGACCCATTCCTACCTCCCGGCTATCTCCGTTCGACTAAGGCGGCGAGATTAGCATCTTTAGGAATAAATGGAAATGTCTTCGCATCTGCGCGTTTTTTGTCCTGAGGTTGGCACGCGATGTTTGACTCAGAAGTAGCGGTTGACATATCGTGCGGCCACCTCGTTTCGACAAAACCGGAGACAGGAGAAGGTAAGCAATGAACCCCACAATCTCAATCGTCAATCACTCGAAAACCGTCACCAGCGCCATCTTGAAGCGGGTGGTCATACCCGCTATGCAGAAACAGATCACGCGTGACTTTGAACCGATCTGGGGATGGGGCGCGAACCTGAAATTCAATGCGAAGGGATTCGACATGAAGGTGATCATCAAGGACACCGCCGGCAAGGGTGGCTACCTGGGCTATCACATCAAGAATGGCAAGCCCATCACTTACATTTTTGCGAAAGACGATATTGCCGACTCAGGCGAGTACACCACCACGCTCTCGCACGAACTGTTGGAAATGATCGCCGATCCGGGAGTGAACCTTTACGCGATTGGGAAATTCCGGGACGGCGGCCGGCGAAGAAGCGGACTCTACGGCCTGGAGGTTTGCGATCCCGTCGAGTCAAACTATTACAAGATCCACGGCGTGAGAGTTTCAGACTTTGTGCGGCCGGAATGGTTCGAGCAGGAGCACAAGAAAGGCAAGATGAAGATGGATCACATGGGCGTGATCGACGCGCCCTTTATGCTTGCGGAGGGCGGCTACGCTGATGTGTTCGCTGGAAGCAGATGGCACACTGTGCGGGGACGCAAAGCCAAGGTGAAACGCGTTCGTCACCGAGCGCAAGCGAGAAAAACCGCTTTGGGTCGATAGCTCTCTCTTCTACGTGTAGCACAAATGTGCTACAGTGGCCGAATGGTTAGAGATGTAACTCTACGACAAGTTGGCGGCTCAGTCAGCGCGACTCTTCCCAAGGACATGGCCGATCGCCTTCACCTCGCCGCTGGCGATCGCGTGTTGGCTATCGAGACGGATCGCGGCGTACTGATCACGCCCTATGATCCCGAAACCGAACGCGCGCTGAGGATCGCAAAGCGCGCGGCCAAGAAGTATCGGAACGTACTGCGCGAACTCGCCAAATAAATCATGGCCGGCCGCCGAGCACCTACTTGGTTAAGCCGAATAGTAGTTGACGCCGTCCATACTGATCAGCTGCGCACACACGGCGGAATGGCAGGTCTGCGTGATGAGAACGCGCTCGAATCCGCGCTAGCGCGGCCGCGCAACAAGTGGTCCTACAACCCTCATGCCTCTCTCGCTACGCTCGCGGCAGCGTACGGATTTGGATTGGTGAAGAACCATCCTTACCGCGACGGTAACAAGCGCGTCGGCTTTCTGGCGACGGTGACGTTCCTGGAACTCAACGGGTATGAACTCGTCGCCAGGGAGCCCGAGATGCTTACCGTGATGTTGGCTCTCGCGGATGGTCGGCTATCCGAAGACAAGCTTGCCGAGTGGATTCAGCAGAGAATCAACCGCATTAAATAGATCTGGAAAGCAAACTGATTCAGGTGATTTGTCTCAAAGACTCTTTTGGGAGCGCGCGGACTCGACAACCATGGCAAGAAGTCCCCTCACTGCTGTTCCTTGCTCGCGATGTTTCTCTTGGTGTTGCCTAACTGCTTCAACAACTCTTCGACGGCCGCTTCCAGTTGGCGATCGCGCCCGGAGAGGTTGTCTTCCGGAGAATTGTCCACGCGAATGTCTGGCTGCACGCCATAGTTTTCCATGTTCGTGTGCTTCGGATCCGCGAGGTAAACCCCGACGCCAGGTGTGCGCACCGTCGAGCCGTCAATCAAGCTGTAGCTGCCCGTGCCGATCACCGCGCCCATCGTCGGCGTGCCGATAACTTTACCTAAGCCGAGTGCGCGGAATCCGGCGGGAAACATTTCGGCGTTCGAAGCCGAGCGCCAGTTTTGCAGCACAACCTTCGGTCCGAAGTAACCGGCGAATGGACGACCGCTCGCCTCTGTTCCGCGCGGCTGCCAGATTTCATACTCGCGTTGCACCAGGATCGCGAGCAGTTCCTGTTCAATGTTGCCGCCACCGTTCCAGCGCTGATCGATGATCATTGCTTCTTTGTTGCGGAACTCGCGAATCTCTTTTTCGAACTTGCGCAGACTCGGCGGGTTCATCGCCTGAATGTGAAGATAGGCGACGCGTCCGCCGGACAGCTCATCGACTTTCTGGCGGCGCTCTCTTACCCAGCGCTCGTAACGAAGGCCGCTGTACGCCCCGCTATTGATCGTTTCGATTCGTGTGCGCCACGCGCCATCTTCGCTGGGCTTGTTGTTGAAGGTGACTTCGACTTTGCGATTGAGACGATCGTTCAGCAGTTGCCAGTACTCGTCTCCCGCTTTGACCTGCTTGCCGCCAATCGCGATCAAGTAATCGCCGACGCTAACTTTCACCCAGTCCTTATCCGCTGGTCCGTCTTCATAGACGTAGGCCACGCGATAACGACCGGACGCTGAGTCAGGCTCCAACTCGATCCCGAGATGACCGGTTGAAACGCCGCCCGCTGCGCGTCCACCCGGCGGCGGCGCCGCCCCTGTATGCGAGGCATTCAGCTCGCCGATCATCTCGTTGATGATGTTCAGCAGCTCCTGACGATCGCCGACGTCCTGCACCAGCGGTTCGTATTTCGCTTTCGCCGCGTCCCAATCCTTGCCGTGCATCGCGGGATCGTAGAAGCGATACTTCATCGTGCGCCACGCATCGCCAAACATCTCGGCCCACTCGGCTGGATGATCGATCTTTACGCGCACGTTAAAGCTAATGCGACGGCGCGCGCCTTCGCCACCGCCTCCCGCTGCTCCGCGGCCGGCGGTCGCGGCTGCTGCGGCTGCTGCGCCCGATGCGAGCGGAACCGAATAAATCCCATTGCGCTCGCTGAAGAAAAGCGTCCGGCCATCGCGCGAGACGCCCAAGCCAGAAATGCCGCCGCCGAATCCACCGCCACCTCCGCCTTCACCTTCGCCAGTCGGTGGTCCGCCGGCAGCCACGCGCGTCAGACGCTTGCCGTCATCCTGGATCGAATAGATAACCGGCAAAGAAGCGATGCCCGCAGGTTCGCTGGTCACGAACACGATCGTGCGACTGTCGGGCGCGATCGTGTAACTGGAAATCGGAAACGGCATACGCGTGACTTGACGCGTGCGATGCTTGAGTCCCGCCCAATCGACTTTCGTTTCGTGCGGTGGTCGGTTCGTCGGACGACGCGGCGTCATTGCGCCTTCGCCGGCATCGTCCGGCGCTGCCGGCGCGGCTTCGGGTCGATCTTCCGGATCATCGGGATCGCGTTCCAGGCGCTCGAGCCCGACTGAATAAATCTGCACCGACGCATTACCGAAGCCTCCGCCGCCGCCACCGCCGCCGGTTGAATCGGAATGAATGAAGAAAAGTCTGCGACCATCGGCAGCAAACCGCGGAGTCCGTTCGTCATACGAATCAAAGGTGACTTTGCGCGCCTGCTTCTCTTCTCCGGATGAAGCGATTAGATAAATGTCGCTGGTGCGACTCGCGTCCGACTTGGAATACGCGAGCCACTTGCCGTCGGGCGACCATTCAGGCGTCGAGATGTTTCCGTAATGCGACGAATCGATCACGGCAATCTGTTTGCTGGCGACGTTGATCTTGCGCAGCTTGCTGTCCGAAGAGGTAAAGGCAATCTCTTTTGAATCGGGCGACCAATTGTAACCGAACTTTAGCGCATCGATGTCGGTCAACTTCTGGGCTTCACCCGTGCCGTCAACCGCGACGACGTAAAGCTCTTCGCGGCCGCTGCGATCTGAAATGAATGCCAGCCATTTGCCATCGGGCGAGTAATTGACCGAACGATCGCGTGCCGAGCTGTTGGTGATTTGCTTGATGTCGCCTTCTTCGACCGGCACGGTGAAGAGTTCACCGTGAACCGAGACGACGATGCGGCGCGAATTTGGCGCGAGGTCATAATCGTCAGCCTCCGAATTGAACGTGCGCGTCTCGGTGGCGTTCTCTTCCGTCTCGGCGTCAATGTCGAGGTGAATCGGCGTAATCTTCTTGCTTCCCGTATCAAGTTTCCAGATGCCAAAGTCGTGCTCGAAAACGATCACTCGGCCATCGGAGCTGATCGAAGGAAAGCGCACGTCGCCACTCTTGAAGGCAGTGATGCGCTCGGCTTTGCCGCCATTTTCAGAAGCGCGCCAGACGTTTGTCAGGCCATTGCCGTCGCGGTCGCTGACGAAATAGATTCCGCCGTCGTTGCTCCACATCGGCCACGAATCCTGGCCGTCGAAATCCGTCAACTGCGTGAACTTCTTCGTTGACACGTCTTCAATCCACACGTCGGTTTGATAAGCGCCGCGATAATACTTGCGCCAGTAAACCTGTCCCTTCGGGTTGTAAGCGATGCGTTTGCCGTCAGGAGAAAAACTCGCCGCCAGGCCCATGTCGGTGCCGGCTTTCGTTGGCATCCCGCCATCGACGCTCACCACGTAAAGCTGTCCGACGAAATCCTCGCCGCGATTGCTGCTGAACAGCACTCCGCGCCCGTCTGGCGTCCAGCCGAGCACTGTGTCGTCGGCCGAGTGATAAGTTAACTGTTTGGCCGTGCCGCCGCCGGAGGGAATAATGAAGACGTCCAGGTTGCCGTTGCGATCGCTGGAGAAGGCGATCCATTTGCCGTCGGGCGAGAAACGCGGATACGCATCGCGCGCTTTGTTCACCGTCAGACGCTGGATGTTCTGACCGTTCTCATCGGCCGTCCAGATGTCGCCAAGATATGTGAAGGCGATGCGGCCGTTGTGGTAACTCGGATAACGCACGAGTTTGGCTTCGCGGCCAAAGGCGAGCGAAGCAAACGTGCAAACGAGCAGAGCAGCAGCGAGCGGGTAGACTTTTCTCATGGCTTTCTCCTGTGTAGTGACAACTTCAGAGTTCGTTTAGAGTTCAAGCTTTAGCTTGTTTGGTAAGTTCAGAGTTCGAACTTCAATTTGAACCAACCAAGCTGACAGCCTGAAGGCTGAACTCTAAACCCGGTTTCGATCTTGAAAGAAAACGGACTGATAAGATCGTTATGACGCCAGGGCCTTCGTTTCGGTTACGTCAAATCTCGAGTTAACCCGACCGGCCCCACTATCCTTCCACCGGCGCGCCCGAATCTTTCCAGGCCTTCCAGCCGCCGGCCATTGACCAGACATTCGTGTAGCCCATACCTTGAAGCACGTCAGCCGCCAGCGCCGATCGATAGCCGCCGCCGCAATACAAGATCAGCTCAGTTGATTTGTCGGGCGCGGTCGCTTCAATGTCGCGCTCGATGATCCCTTTGCCGAGGTGTTCGGCGCCGGCAGCGTGGCCCGCCCGCCACTCGTCATCTTCGCGCACGTCGATCAAGCGCGCGCCGGAATTCGTGGCCAGGCGATCGCGAGTGGCCGCGACGGTTACTTCTTTGATCCGCGTCCTGGCGTCGTCAACTATTCTTAGAAAGCCTTCGGAGTGTTTCATCTGTAGCTTGTCCCCCAATTAACGCGCCCTCCCTTACGGTCGGGCTTCTGACACGCTTTACCCGCTGATCTCCCCAATTGGCTCAATCACAGGCCAGCGATTATAATGCCAGTCTTTCGAAATGCACTAAAACTTAAGGTCAGATTTGTAGGGACCGACCTGCGTGAAGGCCCAGTTGCCCAAATCGGGCGGACACGCCGGTCCGCCCCTACCACAGAACGTTTGAGAGGAACTGAAATTGGCTAACGAACAGTTTGATGTGACGGTCATCGGCAGCGGCCCAGGCGGCTATGTCGCCGCGATTCGCGCCGGGCAATTGGGTTTGAAAGTAGCGATTGTCGAGAAGGACAAGCGGCTCGGCGGGACATGCACGCTTCGTGGCTGCATTCCGACGAAACAGTTGCTGATGTCCGCACATGTTTACGAGCAGATGCAGCACGCGGCGGATTTCGGGGTGCAGGCGTCGGGAATTCAACTCGCGTTTGCGGACGTGCAAAAGCGCAAAGACAAAGTCGTGATGAAGAACTCGAAGGGCATCGAGTTCCTGATGAAGAAAAATAAGTGCACCGTCTTCAAAGGCACAGGAAAACTAGCGCTGCCCGGCAAAGTTGAAGTCACCGGCGAAGATGGAAGCAAACAAACGATTGAGTCCAAGAGCATCATCATCGCCACCGGTTCGGTCGTGCGTCCGATTCAGGGATTTGAAACCGACGGTAAGCAGGTCGTCAATAGCGATCACATTCTGGAGCTAACTGAGGTTCCCAAGTCTTTGATCGTCATGGGCGGCGGCGCAGTCGGCGTTGAATTCGCTTCCGTCTATTCACGTTTCGGCTCACGGACGGCAATTGTCGAGCTACTGCCGAGATTGGTTCCGCTCGAAGACGAAGAAGTTTCAGCCGAACTCGCGAAGTCGTTTCGCAAACGCGGCATTAAGTCGCAGGTCGATACGAAACTGGAGAAGCTTGAGAAAACCGACGAGGGCGTAGTCGTCACCGGTAAGACTTCAAAAGGTGAGGACGTAAGGCTGGAAGCCGAGATGCTTCTGGTCGCCGTCGGTCGCATGCCTTTTACGCAAGGTCTCGGTCTGGAGGGAACGAAGGTCAAAGTCGAGAAGGGTTTTATCCAGGTCGATGAATATCAGCAGACAGGCGAGAAAAGCGTGTACGCAATCGGCGATGTGGTGCCGACGCCTCTGCTGGCCCACCTCGCGTCGAAAGAAGGCATCGTGGCGGTCGAGCATTTCGCCGGCAAGAATCCACAGCCGATCAATCTGCGTTTGGTTCCGAATTGTACTTACTGCGATCCCGAAGTCGCTTCTGTTGGCTTAACTGAAGCGAAAGCGCGCGAAATGGGCTACGACGTCAAGGTCGGCAAATTTCCGTTCAGCGCGTCGGGCAAAGCGCGTATTCTCGGCGAAGAAGAGGGCTTTGTGAAGATCGTGAGCGAATCCAAATATGACGAGATTCTCGGCGTGCATATCATCGGCCCGCACGCGACTGAACTAATCGCCGAAGCGTGTGTGGCGATGCAACTCGAGTCGACCGCCGAAGAGTTGGGTAACACGATGCACGCGCATCCGACCGTTTCGGAAGCGGTGATGGAAGCCGCCGAAGGCGTGCATGGGAAGACGATTCATATCTAGTGACTGACCATGGCGGATCAAAAACCACGGAACGAAGGTAAGAAAGGCGGGCCGCGTCGTCGCCGTCCCGGCTTTCAAATGCGCATCAACACAAAGTACGCGCCGCGAAAGCCCGTGGACGACAAGCCGCGTTCGTGCATTACCGATACTTCGCTCAAGCCCAAGCAGCTGCTCGAGCTCTATCGCTTTCTCAAGCTGACGCGTCTGGTCGAAGAACGCATCGTCAACCTGTATCGACAGACGAAAGTCATCGGTGGCGTTTATCGATCGCTTGGTCAGGAAGCGACTGCGGTCGGATCGGCTTATGCGCTGCGTCCGGATGATTTCATTACGCCGATCATTCGCGATCTCGGCTCGGTATTTGTAAAAGGAGTTCGTCCGCGCGAAATCTTTGCGCAGTACATGGCCAAAGCATGGGGACCTTCGGGTGGCAAGGATCTCAACGTTCACTTCGGCTATCTTGACAGAGGTTTCCTCGGTCCGATCTCGCATCTGGGTGACATGATTCCGGTGATGACCGGCATCCTGCTGGGCGCGCGCATGCAGAAGAAAGACATCGTCGGGCTCGCTTACATCGGCGACGGCGGCGCCAGCACCGGCG
>DASZZL010000200.1:0-7035 GCA_035545035.1 Pyrinomonadaceae bacterium | reverse complement strand
CGTTTCGAGTCACGGCAGCAGGAGGTTTCGCAAATCTCGCGCGAGTTGAAAGCGCTGGCGAAAGAATTGAACGTGCCGATGGTGGCGCTGTCACAGTTGTCGCGCGCGCCTGAGAACCGAACCGATCACCGGCCGCAGCTTGCCGACCTGCGCGAGTCGGGAGCGATCGAGCAGGACGCCGATTTGGTCGCGTTCATTTATCGCGAAGAGCAGTATCACCGCACAGACGAGAATAGGAATATCGCCGAGTTGATCGTCGCCAAGCAGCGCAACGGCCCGACCGACACTGTCTATCTCGCGTTCCTCAATACGTTCGCCAAGTTCGCCGATCTTGAAAAGGATGCACTCGGTACTTATCTCAGCCGGTTCGATCGTTCGAAAGGCTCGCCACGCATCAGCCGCGGAGCGGACGGATTCTAGCTAACGTTATCATCCAACAAATTTGGAGTGCGCCGCCATCGGCGGCGCTTTTGATTTTCGGATCGATCAATCCAAAGCGGCGTCGCGCTCCGCTTGCCGCCGCACTCCAAATGGCGACACCACTTTTCGGTTTGCACCGACCTGTGATTGACTGGTATTCATAAATCGATCATGAGCGATGCAAACTTTGGACGTCCGACCTGGGCCGAGATCGATCTCGATGCGCTGGCTTCGAACCTTCGCGTGATTCGCGAACACGTTGGATCCGGCGTGAAAGTGATGGCCGCCGTGAAAGCGAATGCCTACGGCCACGGCGCGGTGGAGTGCGCGCGGCGGCTGGAAGACGAAGGCGTCGACTGGTTTGGCGTCGCGCTGCCGGAAGAAGGAGTTGAGTTACGAAGCGCAGGGATCACGAAACCAATTCTTTGTCTGGGCGGGTTTTGGAAAGGGCAAGAGGCCGTGTGCTTGCAGGAAAGTTTGACTCCAGTCGTTTACCGGCTCGACATGATCGAATCGCTCGATCGGGCGGCGCGGGATACCGGAGTCGTCGCTGACGTTCATGTGAAAGTCGACACCGGAATGGGCCGCCTTGGCGTGCGAGACGACGCGCTTGGAGAGTTCTGCGACGCATTAGCGCGTTGCAAGAACATTCGTGTCGATGGCTTGATGACGCATCTCGCCGCGGCCGACGATCCGAATCGAAAAGATTTTACGAGGACCCAGCTCGATCGCTTTGCGCAAGCGGCAAGCATATTTAGCGAACGCGGCTTCACGCCGACGTACCTTCACGGGGCAAACTCGGCGGCGACGTTTGCTTGTCCGGAATCCTGGGGCAACATGGTGCGACCGGGCGCCACACTGTATGGCTTCTCCCGCGACGTTCTCCCGTCGAACATTCCCGCGCCGCCGCTGCGGCCAGTCATGTCTCTGCGCTCGCGCATTATGCTTTTGAAGAAGGTGGACAAGGGCGAGAAGCTGGGTTACGACTGCACTTTCGAGACTACGCGTGAGTCGCTGATCGCCACGATTCCGCTCGGTTACGACGACGGCTATCAGCGCGCGCTTTCGAATCGCAGCCGCGTCATAGTGCGCGGAAAGTTCGCGCCGGTTGTTGGGCGTGTGTCGATGGACCTGACGCTGATTGATGTCACCGACGTCGCGGGCGTTTCGCTCGGTGATCAAGTGACGTTGTTGGGGCGAGAAGGCGAGCTGGCAATCACGGCCGAGGATGTTGCAGAACTCGCCAGCACGATCTCTTACGAAATCGCGTGCGGCATCAGCGGCCGTGTTCCGCGAATTTACGTTGATTAATATGAAATCTCTCTTAAATAATCTCGACAAACGAGAGTTGCTGAGGCGCCTGCGCCTGGTTAGACCTGATAGCGCGCGGCGCTGGGGTAAGATGACGGCCGCTCAGATGGTCTGCCACCTGAATGACTCGTTCAAGGCCGCCACCGGCGAGAAGTCAGTCAGCCCAGTCAATAATATTTTTGGCCCTAATCTGATCAAGTGGGTTGCGCTCTACCTTCCGATCCGTTGGCCGCATGGCGTCCCGACCAGACCGGAAATGAATCAGGAGATTGGCGGCACGAAGCCAACTGATTTTGAAGCCGACGTACGCGAGCTGGAGGAGCTTGTCGATCGCCTTACCCGAGCGGATAAAGACTTCAGTTGGGGTGGTCATCCACTTTTCGGAGCGATGCCGGATCGTGATTGGTTGCGGTGGGGTTACCTGCACATGGATCATCATCTGCGCCAGTTTAGCGTCTAAGCTGAAATAATGATCGAGCCAGAGCCATTCGCAGTCGAAGTTAACGATCAAGAGAGCGTGACCGCGCTGCTTTACTCGGCGGCAAAGAAGCACCGAGCCGGCTTTACCGTCGTGCTCGGTCACGGCGCAGGCGCGAATCAGTTGAGCGGTTTCATACGTTTGTTCGCCGCCGGGCTGGCTGAGCGTGGCTTTGATGCGCTGACTTTCAACTTTCTTTACACAGAGCGCGGCCGGCGTTTACCTGATCCGAAAGCACGACTCGAATCCTGTTATCGAGCGGTAATCAATGCGGCAGTAAAGCATCCGAACTTGAAGAAGAATCGTCTGGTGATTGGCGGCAAATCGATGGGCGGGCGCATCGCTTCGCAGGTCGCGGCCGTGGAGGGCAATCGCGTGGCGGGTTTGGTTTTTCTTGGCTATCCGTTGCATCCGCCGGGCAGGCCCGACAAACTGCGCGCTGAACACTTGAAAGACATTCGCGCGCCGATGCTGTTCGCGCAAGGCGCGCGTGATGCATTCGGCACTGCCGAAGAGATTCGCGCGGTGATTAAGAAGCTGCGTCTCTCAGCGACGCTTTACGTTATTGAAGGCGGCGATCATTCGTTCAAGGTTCCCAAAAGCGCGGGCGTTCTGCAGCAAGAGGTTTACGAGAAAGTGATGGATCAAGTCGCGGAATGGAGTCAGAACCGCCTGCGGTAGCGGGCGGGTGATCTTTCATTACAGAAAGAGGATAACGATTTGAGCAGCTACAATTTTATCCAGCTTGATGTTTTCACTGACCAGCCTTTCTGCGGCAACCCGCTGGCCGTGTTTCCCGAAGGTGACGGAATCAGCGACGAGCAAATGCAACAGATCGCGCGCGAGATGAATCTGTCCGAAACCGTTTTTGTCCTCCCTTCTGAAAAAGAAGAAGCATTGCGGAGGCTTCGCATTTTCACGCCTGGCAGTGAATTGCCATTCGCCGGCCACCCGGTTGTGGGCACCTGGAACTGTCTGGCGCGCGAAGGTGTCGTTCCGCTACCGGAGAATGGCAACGGCTGGGTTCATCTGAAGCATGAAGTCGGCATCGGAGTCTTGCCCGTCGACATCGAGTTCAAAGACGGCGAGCCCGTGCGCGTGGTGATGACGCAGGGCAAGTTTGAAATTCGCGGCGAGATCGAAGACCCGCACGAGCAAGCCGACATCGCGCGCGCGTTGGGTTTGGCGCGCGAAGACCTGGATGAGAGTTTGCCGATACAAGCGGTCTCAACCGGAAATACAATGCTGCTGGTGCCGATACGATCGCTGGCTGATCTCGGTCATTGCCGGGTAAACCAGCCTCTGCTCGACGAGATCTTCGCGCGCAGCGAGGTTTTGAAAGGCTTGAACGGGACGGGTTGCTACGCGTTCACGCGCGAGACGCTCGAAATTGGCGAGGCCCGCGCGCACGCGCGTTTTTTCGTCGGGATGAATATTGGTGAAGACCCGGCGACGGGCAGCGCGGCCGGGCCGCTCGGTGGTTATCTGGTTCATCATGGCGCGAGCGGCGTCGATCCGGTTGATGGGGTTTACAAGTTCGTGATCGAGCAAGGCGATTTCATCAATCGCCCCAGCCGAATTGGTTTGGAAGTGAAGGGCGAAACCGGCAACGTTGAAGAGGTTCGCGTTGGTGGGCCTTCGGTCGTGGTGGCGCGAGGAGCGCTGGAATTCTAGAAACTGAGACTCAAGACGATTGGGGTGCACTCGCAACTTCACATCATTTCCCCTCCCCTCTGGGGAGGGGATTAAGGGGAAGGGTGTGGGGCGACACGTTAAGCCCTCTCCCCATCCCCTCTCCCAAAGAGAGAGGGGCAGAATAACAAAGACTCAACGCCCAAAGTTAATCAAGATGGCTCACGAATCACTCGATCTTCTGATTATCGGCGCGGGCCCAGCCGGACTTTCTGCCGCCGACGCAGCGGCGCGCGCAGGCCTAAGCTATGTAGTAATCGAAAAGGGAACTATCGCGAACACGATTCGCCAATATCCGGTTGGCCGCGCGCTCTTTTCAACGACGAATGAGTTGGAGATGCGCGAAGGCGCGCTGAAACCGGTGCGCGAAAAACCCACGCGCGAGGAACTGCTGTCGCACTACATTCATTTCGTGCTTGATCAGGATTTGCGAATCAACGCTGGCGAGGAAGTCGTCGATATTGAACGTGACCAGCCGGACGGATTCGTCGTTCACACGAATGGCCAGGACGTGATCGGGAGAGCTACCAGCGCCACTTATCACGCGCGGCGTCTTCTGTTTGCGATTGGCGCGATGGATCATCCACGGCGTCTGAATGTTCCCGGCGAAGACCTGCCGAAAGTTCATCATCGCTTTATCGAGCCTTATCCTTATGTGCGCCAGGAAGCGCTGGTTGTTGGCGGCGGCAACAGCGCCGCTGAGGCTGCGCTGTTTTTATCTGAAGAAGGCGCGCGCACGACGATGGCCATCTGGCGCAGCGATTGGGAGAATCGCGATCCGAAGGCGGGCGCGATGAAGCATTGGGTACGCACGCCGCTCGAACGCGAGATTACCGAAGGGCGCTTGCGAGTCGTCCTCTACAAACAGGTCGATGAGATCACTGAACGGGAAGTCGCGTTGACCACTGACGCCGGAGAGAAGCTAAAGATTCCGAATGACGTGGTGTTTGTGCTGGTGGGCAGCGATGCCGATCTTACACTGCTGCGAAAGCTGGGAGTGAAAACTGAGCCCGGACGCTCGGCATTCACCGAAGTGCCGGTTTACAATCCGGAAACGTTCGAGACGAACGTGCCGGGCATTTATGTCGTCGGACATTTCACTAACGCTCGTCACATCAAGCCGGCCATCGACGTTCCGCGTCGCATCGTGCCGTTGATTGCGCAAAGCTTGCGCGCCACGGCTGAGCGTTGATACCGCTTCGACCCGCTGGCCGAGGTGTTTCAGACGAAATAAAGATGGAAACTCCGTTGACACCGCTGGACTTCGCGCGGCGCGCCCGCAAGCTCTATTCGGAACGCGTAGCGGTCATCGACGGCGAAATGCGTTGGACGTATGCGCAGTTCTTTGATCGCTGCGATCGCTGGTCGTCGGCATTACAGCAACTCGGTGTTCGCCAGGGCGACCGAGTCGCCTATCTGGCGCCAAACACGCACGCGCAACTCGAATCGTTTTATGCGGTGCCGCAAATCGGCGCGGTGCTGGTGCCACTGAATTACCGTTTGACTGCGGATGATTTCGTTTTCCTTATCAACCACAGCGGCGCGCGCGTCGTCTGTGCGCACGCTGATTATCTGGCGGCGGTCGATGGCATTCGATCGCAGATTCCCGGTGTCGAACACTTCGTTGCTCTCGAAGGAGAACGCGCGGGGTGGCTGGATTACGAAACGCTGGTTGAGCAAGCACCGAACGGATTCGATCGTCCTGAGATTAGCGAAAGCGATCTGTTGACGATCAACTACACGAGTGGCACAACCTCGCGTCCCAAAGGCGTGATGATCACGCATCGCAACGCTTACATGAACGTTGTCGGCACGCTGGTTCATCAGCACATGACCTGCGCCGATCGTTACTTGTGGACGTTGCCAATGTTTCACGCGAACGGCTGGACTTTCGTCTGGACGGTGACGGCCGCAGGCGGGACGCATATCTGCTTACGGAGAGTCGAGCCGCGCGCGGTCTTCGAGCTGATGACGAAGGAGCGCGTCACGATGCTCTGCGCCGCGCCCACCGTCTTGATCTCTCTGGCAAATGCGCCGGAAGATCAGCGTCGCTCGGCACCGCGCGGGATTTCTGTGCTGACGGCCGGTGCGCCGCCGGCGGCTTCGACAATCGAGCGACTGGAAGACGAACTAAGCTGGGCGATCACTCACGTCTATGGCCTGACTGAGACCACGCCGTTCATCACTGTGTGCGAGCCACGCCCGGAACACGCGGAACTTTCTTCGGAAGCCCGAGCAAAAATCAAAGCACGGCAAGGTGTCGAGTTGATAACTTCCGGCGAGCTGTGCGTCGTTGATGAGGATGGAAACGAAGTGCCGCGCGACGGCGCCACACAAGGCGAAATTGTCGCGCGCGGCAACGTGATCATGGCCGGCTACTACAACGACCCGGAGGCGACTGAGCAAGTGATGCGCGGCGGCTGGTTTCACACTGGCGATGCGGCGGTTGTGCACCCGGATGGCTACGTAGAGATTCGCGATCGCTTGAAAGACGTAATCATCAGCGGTGGCGAAAATATTTCCTCGGTCGAGGTCGAAGGCGTGCTGCTCCGTCATCCGTCAGTGCAGGAGGTCGCGATCGTCGGACTGCCGGACGAGCGCTGGGGCGAGGCGCCGCATGCGTTCGTGGTCCTCAAGAGCGAAGCGACCGCAACCGAAGAAGAGTTACGCGAGTTCGCGCGCGCCAATCTCGCTCACTTCAAAGCGCCGCACACAGTCACGTTCATAAGCGAGCTTCCCAAGACCGCCACCGGCAAGATTCAGAAATACGTCTTGCGGAGAGGACGGGCGGGGATAGCGACGCAGTGAGTGGTGGTCATTCAAGACGGCGTCGTACGCGCTGCGACCCGCTGACACTCATGAAGTGCGGACTGGAAACGTTCCCAATATGGAGGCGATGAGCAAAGCCAGACACCCGACATGGGTGGTGTTCCTCGGTCCGTTTATCGGAGCTGTTGGGGTGATGATTGGCGGAAAATTAAGACGCCGCACTTAAGCTTCACGCGATCGCCGGTTTCGACCTTCGCCATCCGGCAAACTTCAATTCGAAAGATCCATCCACTGCGGCTCTGCCGCTCCCCAGTGCGGTGAGGCTTGCCTCACCGGTGCTTATTAGAAACACATAGGAGGCTATG
>DASZZL010000199.1:0-6041 GCA_035545035.1 Pyrinomonadaceae bacterium | reverse complement strand
GAAGGCGCGCTCGCGCAAATGCGCGACGAAGACTTCTTCAAGACGCTTGACGGAGAATCGAACAGCATCGCCGTCAACATGAAGCACATGGCGGGCAACATGATCTCGCGCTGGACCGACTTTCTGACGACCGATGGCGAGAAACCCGAACGCGATCGCGACATGGAATTTGAAATGCTGCCGGGTACGACGAAGGCGGACATGCTTGCTTACTGGGAGAAAGGTTGGCGGTGCGTCTTTGACGCGATTGAACCTCTACAGCCTGAAGACCTGATGCGCACTGTAATGATTCGCGGTCAGGACCACACGGTGATCCAAGCCATCAATCGACAGCTCGCGCATTACGCTTATCATGTCGGCCAGATCGTTTTTCTGGCTAAGCATTTCAGATCCAGCGAATGGCAGAGCCTGAGCGTGCCGCGCAACAAGTCGGCTGAGTTCAATGCGCGGTTACGGAACCCGGAGCGGTAGCGACGGGGTAAGAACTGTGGGCAGGATGCCCGCGCACCGCCGACAGGATGTCGGCGCTCCAAAATGGTCACTCAACTTCATCATGTGAACGTTACGGTCCCGCCCGAGCTGGAAGCGGCGACAAAGGAATTCTACGGCGCGGTGCTTGGTCTGGAACAAGTGCCGAAGCCGGCTGCATCGCGTCAGAGCGGCGCGTGGTACCAGATCGGCGCGACGCAATTGCACCTGTCGGTCGAAGACGAAACGGATAACGCGTCGAGTTCGCGGCACGTTTGCTTTACGGTTTCCAATTTGAGCGCGGTGGAAAAAAGATTTCGCGAGGCGGGCGTGGAAATCATTCCCGACGCTCGACCGGCACCGGGTTCGCCACGTTTCTATGTGCGCGATCCGGGCGGGAATCAACTCGAGATAGTGCAGCAAGTCTCTGTGTGACTCTGTGGTCCTCTGTGCCTCTGTGGTGAAGAACGATCGTTTATCACAGAGACACAGTGGAACACGGAGGATCCACAGAGAAAAACAGAGATGAGTTTCAAGCTAATCAATCCCGAATCACTCGGCGCGCCACACGGCTATTCGAACGGCGTCTTGACCGAACCCGGCGGCCGTTTACTTTTCATTGCGGGCCAGGTCGCCTGGGATCAGCAACAGCGAATCGTCAGCACGGATCTGGTCGAGCAGTTCGAGCGAGCGCTCGCCAATTTGATCGCGGTTGTCACTGAAGCAGGTGGTCAGCCGGAACAAATTGCGCGGCTGATCATCTATGTTACCGACAAGAACGAGTATCGGGCGCGCATGAAAGAAATCGGCGAACGCTATCGCGCACGCATGGGTAAACATTTTCCCGCGATGGTTCTCGTCGAGGTCGCGGGTTTGTTGGAAGATCGCGCGCAGATTGAGATTGAAGGCATCGCAGTCCTAACACAGTAACTCGCAACAAACTCTGCCATGAAACGCTGTCCTGCATGCAGTCGAGTCTATGATGACGTCAGCCTGCGGTTTTGCCTCGACGACGGGACGGCGCTTGTCAACAAAGTGCCTGAAAATGTCGCTCTGCCCACGTTAGCCTTGCCTTCGCCTGAGGCGAAACTTCCTCCGACCCTTGAGGCCTCGCTCCCGGTTGTGGCCCCGATTAATGAAGTCAGATCGCAGCCGGCCCGATCAGCGATCGCTAAGAAGCGAAATCTTCTGCCGTGGCTTCTCGGCGCGGGGGCGCTTCTGCTTTTCCTTGGCGCGGGAATCGTCGTCGCCGTTTTATTCCTGCTGCCAAGACAGCCTCTGACCTGGCATCTCGTGCTGGAGGTCGAACCAAACACACCGAATCGAGAGGCTATGGTCAAACAAACCATGGCGGTTATTGAGAGTCGTCTTAATGCTCTTGGTGTTTCTCGTTTTGAAGTCAAACCGCAGGGTGATCCTGCGAGCAGTCGAATTCTCGTGAGTCTTCCGAGTCTCGGAGATCCCGAACGCATAAAGCAGATCATAACTGACGGAGGCAAGCTCGAGCTAACACATGTTATTACTCCGCCCACGCCGGCTCCGGTTCAGACCTACGCCACCAAAGAGGAAGCAATTGCGGCTTTGAACAGCGGCGGAACGGTTCCCACAAATCGCCGCGTATTGCCCTACGCCGAACGCGAGGAGTTGGGCGGCGGAAATCAGAAGCCTCCGAAGTGGGTGGTGGTGGAGTCGCCGGCGATTGTCGACGGCAGTGAGCTTAGGACAGCCTCGGCAATGCGCAGCCGCGGTGGGGCCGGCGACGATTATCAGATTTCATTCGCGCTGAAAGCGAATGGAGCTGAGAAGTTTGGGGTCTGGACTGGAGCAAACATAAATGAATACCTGGCCGTGGTTCTCAACGGCCAGGTAAAGTCTATCGCCTATATCAGAGGGCAGATATTCGATCAAGGTGAGATCACTGGTCGTTTCACGAAGCAGTCCGCTGAAGATCTGGCTTTGGTCCTTAAATCTGGAGCTCTTCCGGCGCCTTTGAAAATCGTCGAGGAACACATCGACAAGTAAACGAGCAGGAAAATGGGAATACTTAATCCGAAGAGTTTTCTTTATGCCCAAAGCGACGGCATCGCGACGATTACGCTCAACCGTCCCGAACGTCTGAACGCGATCACGTTCGAAGTCTATCGCGAACTTACAGCTTTCTTTGCGACGCTGCGGGACCAGCAGGACGTGCGCGTCGTCGTGATCACGGGCGCCGGCCGCGCGTTTTGTTCCGGCGGCGACGTGCGCGACATCATCGGCGAGTTGCAGGGATGCGACGCGGAAGGCTTGCTCCGATTCACGCGCCTGACTTGTGAACTGATTCGTAACATGCGCCTGCTGCCAAAACCGATCATCGCGAGTCTGAACGGGACGACTGCGGGGGCTGGATCATGCATTGCGCTCGCTTCCGACATTCGCATTGCCGCCGAAGAAGCAAAGATTGCTTTCATTTTCGTGAAAGTCGGACTGGCCGGCACCGACATGGGCGCGACGTATCTGCTGCCGCGCGTGGTTGGTCTGGCAAAAGCGACTGAGTTGTTGATGACCGGCGATTTCATTTCCGCTCAGGAGGCCGAAGCGATCGGCTTGTACAATCGCATCGTGCCGCGAGATGAGCTGGAAGCAGCTACACGCGAGTTCGCGGAAAAACTGGCGCGCGGTCCGGCTTTGGGATTAGCAAAAACAAAAGAGATGCTGAATCGCGAAATGAACATGGGTTTTGAGTCGGCGCTGGAGGCCGAAGCCGTGGCGCAGGCGTTGTGCATGCAGCATCCGGATTTTGAAGAAGCGCATACGGCGTTTATTGAGAAGCGGCCAGCAAAGTTCTTGTGATTTGGAGTGCGGTGGCAAGCGCAGCGCGACACCGCTTTGGATAGTCGGTCCCAAACAAACAAGCTGAATTTCTAGATGACTGCCAAAATACCTGACAGAATTTCATGGCCCCACGCTCCGTTGCACGAGCTTTCCGCGCGCGGTACCTATTTTCTTACTGCTGGTACATATCGGAAACAGCATTACTTTCGAGGATCTACGCGGCTGAAAGTTTTGCATCGAGGCTTGCTGAAAGTCACAAGCGATTTCGGTTGGCACTTGGAGGCTTGGGCTGTTTTTTCGAATCACTATCACTTCATAGCGCACTCCCCAAGCGACGAGGATGGAGCTGAAAGCCTTTCGCAAATGCTCGGTCTCCTTCATGAGAAGACTGCCAAATGGATCAATCGGCTTGAGAACGTCGTGGGGCGCAAAGTCTGGCATAACTTCTGGGAGACACGACTGACTTATGAGAAATCGTATCTTGCAAGGCTAAATTATGTGCATCAGAATCCGGTCAGACACGGCTTGGTTGCAATGGCCAACCAGTATCCATGGTGCTCGGCGAGTTGGTTTGAACGCGTCGCAAAGCCATCTCAAGTGAAGACAATCTATGGTTTCAAAACTGACAAATTAAAGATGCTTGACGAATATGATGTTGCGCTTGAGTGGTAGCTCAGCGCAATCCAAAGCGCCGTCGCCGCTGCGCTCTGCCGGCGCACTCCAAAATGGACCGCTTCATCGAAACAACTCCATTCTTCTCTTCCGATCATCGCACGCTCGCGGCGCGCATGGCTGAGTTTGCCGAACGCGAAGTTGAAGTGCGCGCCGGCGATGATGAAGGTGACGTCGACGAAGCTCTGCGCGGTTATGTCCTGCTGCTCGCCGAAGCAGACCTGCTGCGCTACGCTGTTGCGTCACCAGGCCAGCCGTTCGATCTGCGCTCGTTCTGCATCATCCGCGAAACGTTTTCGTACTCTTCATCGCTTGCCGATCTTGCTTTTGTGATGCAGGGGCTCGGCACTTATGCGATCAGTCTCGCGGCCACCGAACATGTCCGCGATTTCTGGCTGGCGCGCGCGGCCAACGGAAAAGCAATCGCGGCTTTCGCTTTGACTGAACCCGATGCCGGTTCCGACGTAGCCGCGATCAAAACCACCGCGCGTCGCGAAGACGATGCTTACATCATCGATGGCCGCAAGCGCTTCATCTCAAACGCCGGCGTGGCGGATTTCTACACGGTGTTCGCGCGCACGGGGACACGTGAAGACGGGCGCGCAGAGATTTCCGCGTTCATCGTCAGCGCGCGCATGCCCGGATTCGCGGTGGCCGAGCGCACCGAGATGATTGCGCCGCATCCGATTGGTGAACTCGAATTCAAAGGCTGCAAGGTGCCCGCCGAAGACATGATTGGAGCGCAGGGCGATGGATTGCGACTCTCGCTGCAAACCCTGGATATGTTTCGCGCCAGCGTCGGCGCGGCGGCGTGTGGCATGGCGCGACGCGCGCTCGATGAAAGTATTCTGCACGCAAAATCGCGCGAGCAATTCGGCCGCCCGCTTTCAGGCCATCAATTGATTCAGGAAAAGCTGGCGGACATGGCCACGGAACTCGATGCCGCTAGGCTGCTGGTTTATCGCGCCGCGTATTTGAAAGACGCCGGCGCCGAACACTCAACGCGCGAGGCGAGCGAGGCAAAACTCTTCGCTACGGAAGCCGCCGGCCGCATCATCGATCAAGCCGTGCAGATTCATGGCGGCACCGGCCTGGTGCGCGGCACCGTCGTCGAGCGGCTCTATCGCGACGTGCGCGCCCTGCGCATTTACGAAGGCACTTCCGAGATTCAAAAGCTGGTAATCGCGAATCAACTCTTGAAAGAGTGAGCACCAAACCAACTTTGTCTGATTCTCATCTTGCCCGCCGTCTCGGCCTCTTTGACGCGACGATGATCGTGATGGGCGGGATCATCGGCTCGGGCATCTTCATCAATCCTTACGTCGTCGCGCAACAGGTTCACTCTTCATTCCTGATTCTGGGCGCGTGGGTATTTGGTGGTTTGATCGCGCTGGCCGGAGCGTTCATTTACGCCGAACTCTCTTCGCAAAGTTCAGCGAGTGGCGGTCAATACGTTTATCTGCGCGACGCTTTTCATCCGTCGCTGGCGTTCATCTATGGCTGGACGTTGTTGCTGGTGATTCAGACCGGCGGGATGGCCGCGGTCGCGGTGACGTTCGCGAAATACCTGATGGAACTCGGCGGTGGGCAAGCGAGCGACACGCGCGCGGCGCTGGTCGCCGCAGTTGCTCTGGCCGTGTTGACGATCATCAACTGTCTGGGTGTGCGCGCCGGCAGCACGACACAAAACGTTTTCATGATTCTGAAGCTGGTCGCGATCGCCGCGCTGGTCGTCTTTGGTCTGACGGTTAGCGGCGCTCCGCGCAGCGCAGCAACGACAATCGCCGCCGACTCGTCATCAACTATGTGGCACGCGCTGATTGCTTTCGGCGCCGCGCTGATTCCGGTGCAGTTCGCTTACGGAGGCTGGCAGACGGCGTGCTTCGTCGCGGGCGAAGTGCGCGAGCCGCGCAAGAATCTGCCGCGCGGGTTGCTGCTCGGCGTGCTGGGCGTGATTGCGGTTTATCTTTCGGTGAATTTCGTATGCTTATACGCGCTCGGCCCGCAGGGTCTCGCCGCAACCAAAACTCCGGCGTCCGCGGTGATGCGACTGGCGCTGGGCGAGCGCGGCGCGCGCTTCATCGCGG
>DASZZL010000198.1:0-25030 GCA_035545035.1 Pyrinomonadaceae bacterium | reverse complement strand
AGTTATCCGGCCATCACACTCACCGTGAACGTCGCCAACAATGCTGCCGCCAGTGTGACCAATACAGCTACTGTCTCCGGTGGTGGGGAGACCAACACCGCGAACGACACTGCCAACGATGCGACGACCATCAACCAGTTGCCTGACCTGACGATCGCGAAGTCGCACACTGGCAACTTCACTCAAGGACAAACCGGCGCCACTTATTCAATCACAGTTACCAACTCCGGGCTGGCAAATAGCAGTGGCACCGTCACTGTCACCGATACATTACCAGCGGGACTAACAGCCACGGCCATCAGCGGCACTGGCTGGACCTGCGTACTCGGCACGCTGACTTGTACCCGCAGTGACGCACTCGCTGCCGGCGCGAGTTATCCGGCCATCACACTCACCGTGAACGTCGCCAACAATGCTGCCGCCAGTGTGACCAATACAGCTACTGTCTCCGGTGGTGGGGAAAACAACACTGCGAACGATACTGCCAACGATGCGACGACCATCAACCAGTTGCCTGACCTGACGATCGCGAAGTCGCACACTGGCAACTTCACCCAGGGGCAAGTTGGCGCTACTTATACGATCACCGCTACGAACTCTGGCTTCGCAGCCACCAGTGGGACGGTTACAGTCACCGACACTTTGCCGGCCGGACTGACGGCGACGGCCATCAGCGGCACCGGCTGGACCTGCGTGCTCGGCACGCTGACCTGTACCCGCAGTGACGCACTCGCTGCCGGCGCTAGTTATCCGGCCATCACGCTCACCGTGAACGTCGCCAACAATGCTGCCGCCAGTGTGACCAATACAGCTTCAGTTTCCGGTGGTGGGGAGACCAACACTGCGAACGATACAGCCAACGATCTGACGACGATCAATGCGGCGGCGCCGCCAAGCATCAGCCTGTTCAAGAGCGTTAGCCCCGGTGGCGCACAGATTCCCGGCACCGATCTTCTCTACACGATCGCTTACACAAATACTGGCGGGCAGCCCGCGAACAATTTCATCATCGTCGATCCCAATATGGGAAACGTGGTTCTGGCCGAAAGAGTTTTTCATAACGTCGACTTTAAGGTTGGATCGTTAACAAGCAGTCCGGGCTCAACCGGCCTTGTCGCAGCCTTCCAGTACTCAAACGATGGCGGAACAACCTGGACCTACACGCCCGTGAGTGGCGCTGGTGGAGCACCCGCCGGTTACGATCGTCTGGTTACAAATGTCAGCTGGATCTTCACGGGAAATCTGAGTCAGACGCCCCTGAACAATGCCGGCAGCGTCGGCTTCACCGTGCGAATACGGTAGCAACGATCGAGTCGTTGTTGCCAGAGGCGGCGTTTGGATTTACTGAAGGTAACGGCCATAACACGCTTGCCGTCACGTTTCCGAATCGCAACACGTCTCCGGCGCCAATGATGCGAACAGGAATATTTTCTTGGGATAGAGTCTCTGACAATCTGGAGTATTCCGGATCGCGTCCGGGAGTTCTCGCGACCAGCGCCGCCCGCACTTGGAAATTTCGAGCCACATCATTTAATCCGTCGATGTGGTCGGCATCAGCATGCGTGGCCAGAATGTAATCGATGTGACCCAGGCAGTTCCTACCTTGCTTTCTGCGTCCTCCCTTACCGTCCCAACCCATCTGGGCTGCCCGGCTGGGGACCCCGGCTCGGGCTACTGCCTCGAACGATTTATTGAATCATGAACACGTCGTCGGCGATGGGTTGGTTGAGCCTGGCGTCTTTGACTTTGTACTCGGCGAAGAACGCGCCCTGCGGCGTCTCGAGCCGTTGCGAAAAGCTGAACGGAATCAGCACGCCGTCAATTTCCTTGAACTTTGAGTTTTCAGTCCCAAACGTATAGCCGTTGTAAGGAATCAGGTACATCATCACGCGACCGGTAGCCGCGTCGAGGTAGAAGTCCGTGGTGTTGCCGTCGGCGTCAACGACGCGAAAGCCGCGCAACTTCTTTTTATCAGCCAGAGCGCTCACCATGTAGCCGGGCTGATCGAATTTCGCCAGCACAGGCAGACCAAACTTGGTCGCGGGCGGCATCGTGATGCCGGGAATTGAACTATAAGACTGTTGGCCGTCAAAGACCTGTTTGAACTTGAAGATCGGACTGCGTCAATGTCGATACGCACCTTATCTCCGGCGGTGACCATCACAAACTTGCCGGGAACTGACTGCGCACTGTTCGGCGGGTAGAGATCGGCCGAACCGATCAGCATCATACTCTTCAGATTTTTGAATTTGTCGCCGCCTTGCGCCGCCAGTGCCGCGCGCGCGAGTTGGAGCGGCGTGCTGTTTGCGGTTATCGCCGGCGCGGCTGCGATCGTATTGGTTGCTGGGGTTGAAGTAGAAGTGTTGGACTTTGCCGCGTCGGACCCCTGAGCGATTGCGGCGGCACAAAACAGAATTAGGGCGACGGGCGCCGGCAGGTATCTCTTCATAAAAGACTCCTCAAAAAAGAGTATAGACGAGAAGGGTAACCCTCTCGTCTATACGCCCCGACGATGCGAAGGTTCAGAAATTAAGTCTGAGGTTCATATAAATGCGACGATTGCCCGCGTTCGGGCTGCCACCACCGCCGCCGCCAAATCCACCAAAACTGCCGGCGACGCTCTTTGGCTGGCCAAACAACGGTGACGAGAGATTGCCCTCGTAATTGCCCAGATTGACGGTATTCAAAATGTTCTGGACATAGAGCGAGACCGTCAGCGTGTACTTCTTGTCGGTCGCGCCGCCGCCACCGCCGCCCATTCCGCCCATTCCACCGCCGCCACCCCCGCCAGGTCCTTTGCCCTCACCGCCGCCGCCGGCGATCATAGGACCGCGCGAGCCTGGGGCACCGGGGCCACCAGAACCGCCGCGCTTGTCAGCGCCCGCGCTTGCGGTGCTCGGTTTGCCGCTCTGATTCGCCGCGCCGGCTTTGTGCACATTGCCAAAGCCGAACGTGCGCGTGATGCGCAGGTTCGCGGAGAAAGATCCGGTTGCCTGTCCGAAGTTACGCGGAATGATCTGGTCACTCGTATTCCCATTCAGATGGATTCCGGTACAGCGGGTCGGGAAGTTGGTGCAATAAGTGTTTAGTGTAGCAAAGCTGGGCCGTTCGTTGTTTGCCACTCGATCCTGGTTCGAATCAAGGCCGGTATAGATGTTGAATGGCGGAGCCGAACTCGCAGTCACAAAAGGAGCGAAAACCAGCTTCCACAGTTTTGAGTTGTAAGTGCCAAACAGGAAGAACCGATGGCGAACATCACCCCCGCCGCGGCCAAATTCGCCGCTCAGGTCGTATGAGTTCATCGGGAAAAGCGACGCTGCGCCCTGGCCGTCCGTATCATTTGTGGTCTTGCTCAGAACATAATTGCCGCTGAGCGAGAACTGAGGATTCAGACGGCTGCTAAAGCCGACGAACAGCTGTTCCTGATGAAGCTTGCCGCTGCCCTCGAACTGATTGATTTCCCCCCTGGTCGGATCCGGTCGGGTCGTGAAATTCGGTGGTAGCGGCGCATTAATGTCGCGCGCGCGAATCACGTGCAGAATTCGAACGGCATACACGCCGACACTAACGGTGAAGTTGTGCGGCAACTGGCGCTCTACCTGTCCACCGGCAACATAGATCGTGGGAATCTTCAGATTTGGGACAACCGTCGAGGTTGACTGTTGCGTACCTGCTGCGGTCGAGAAAGACGGAATCACGCCAATGCAATCCGGCGCAAACGATCCGTTGGCGCAGCGGTACTGATTAAGGACCCCGGCCGTTGCTGCGGGGGTCGGCACGCCTACTTTAGTTGACTCAGTAAAGATGTACTGCGAGATGTTAACGCCATTGTTGTGGTGGGTGGCAAGCGTGAAGCCTTCACTAAAGCGACTGTAGAAAATTCCCCCGCCGGCGCGAATCACAGTCTTCGGCGGATGCGTGCTGTCGCCGGCGCCCGGCGACCAGGCAACTGCCACGCGAGGCGCAAAGTCCAGCTTGCTGCCGGCGTTGTTTTGGATTTCGTAGCGCAACCCGTAGCTGAAAGTCAGGTTGGGCTTATAGCGCCAGTCGTCCTGGATATAAGGTTCGACGTCGAACTGGCTGACAGTCGCGAGCGGATTGCCGGCGAAGATGCTGAAAGTCGCTGCGCCGCCGCCCAGCGTGCGAATGCATTCGGCTATGGCGCTTCCCGGCGCACAGTAAGCCTGCTGCTGTGGCGTCAGACCCTGTTTCCCAAACAGCAGCGTCCGGCGATAGCGCTCGATGCCGCTTAACTGAATCGTACTCCCGGCGATTGGGTTGTTGCCGGCGTCAAGCGCCGGCCCGAGACCTCCCGTGAAAACCCACTGCCCGCCAAAATTACTGGGGCTGGTATCAGTGATGCTGACGCCGCGTATTCGGCCGCCAAACTTGATCGTGTGGGTACCCTTTTGGATCTGAGTGAAGTTACTCAACTCCCAACGATTTGAAGTATTGATCGCGTGTCCACCCTGCGAGCTGCCACCGGTAAATGCGCCGCTGACACTCAGCGCGGGTTTCGTGCTATCGGCCAACGACTCGGAGCGATTGTGGTTAAACTGAAAACGCGTTTCGTTGACCGTGGTGGCGTTAATCACAGCAGTTTCGGTCACCTGGAAAACCTGCGAAGTGGAAGAATTATTGTAACCGCGTTCGGCCAGAGAAAAGCCGTTGACTCCGTTGTTCTGCGTCACGTTGTGATTCAAGCTGTAGCGCGCGACCAGAGTGTTCTTGGCGTTTATCGCGTAATCAAGGCGCGGACTGAATCCCGTGAAGCGCCGTGGTACCAAAACTCCCTGACCGATCTGTACAAAGTTGTACGAAGGATCGAGGATCGTCGCCCGCACCAGCTCGTTGTCGTCAGTCTCGTTGCGGTTAGCCTCGAGAAAGAACGAGGCTTTCCCTTTCTTCAAAGGCCCGCTCAGATTGCCGCCGAACTGCCGGATCTGAAACGGTGTACGTTTGCTTGAAGAGATCGCAAAGGGATTGCGCGAGTTCAAACTCTCGTCGTTGAAATTAAGGTTCGCACTGCCGCGCAATTTGTCAGTGCCGGGTTTGGTTAGAATCTCGATGCGGGCAGAGGGCTGATCGTTTTCGGCAGAGAACGGGTTCTGGTTGATGCGAATCTCGCGAATCGATTCTTTCGGCGGCATGTTTCCGCCGGAGAACCCATCAATGAAAATCTGCCCGCCGTTCGGGCCAATCGACGGCCCGGCCAGCGCCTGTAGCGCCGCCGCCAGTTCATCGGGATCGTCGGGCAGCGCGTCGAGGTCGCGGCCGGAGATGACCGTCTGGTTGGCGTTGTTCGTCGAATCGGTGCTCAGCGGCGCGTTGGCGTTCACCTTGACCTGAGACTCGATAGCAGCGATCTTCAAACTAATGTTAACTGGGTCGCGCCGACCAGCGGCCACATCGACGTCCGCGTCCGTCGAAACCGCAAAGCCGGTGGCGATCGCGTGTACCGTGTATTTTCCCGGCGCCAGCCCGGTAAATGTGTACGCGCCATCAGAGTTGGTAGTGGCTGACTCTGCCGCACCTGACGCATCCGTCAAAGTCACCGTCGCGCCAACAATCGCAGCTCCAAACTCGTCTGAGATCACGCCGCGCAGGCTGGCTCTTGCCTGGGCGAAGACTGAAGTTGAGAACGCGGCAGCAAAAATCAGGGCCGCGAAACAGATCAATAGTTTTCTAGTATTCATCATTGAACTCTTCACGATTTACAAAAGCAACCGCGGACGATTGTGGTTGGACCGGCTTCGCGTTTCGCGGTTGTCTCTGAAGTTAAAATTCCAGGTGAGAGGGCCATGGTCATGGCCCGCCGATGCCTCCGAACATGCCGCCAAAACTACCGTTGAGATCAACGCCCCCCTGAGGTCTGGCTCCGCCCGCTTGTGGGCGCGCTGCCATCATCTGCAACAACGGCTCAATGCCAGACACCAGCGAGATCGCCGTCAACTGCGCAGGATCTGAACCTTGCAGGCTGGACATGATGATCGTATCGCCGACCTTCAAGTCGCTTATCGAAATCGTCGGCAGACGTTCAAGCACGTCGGCCATGCTCATTCCGCCGCCGCCTCCACGCAAGCCACCTTGCGGGCCGCCGGGGCCTGCTGCGCCCTGCGGTCGCGGCGCTTGTGTCCCCTGGCCCGGCGCCGGGTTCTTACCGGGGCCTGCGCCCGGACCAGCGCCAGCGCCCGGACCACCGGGGCCCATGCCGCCAAACATCGTTGCCGCGTTCTCAGGAAAACGACGCAGCACTGAATCCGGCTTGACGATAATCGTTAGAGGTTTCTTCGTTTGCAATTCGTTAATCTTGATCTGGTTCGTCGCCGCGTCGATGGCCGTTACCGTGCCCCCAACGATCTTAAACGTGCCGAACAAAACTTCCTCGGCGGTCAAGTGAGTACCATCTGCGCTCTTATCGCCCAGCGCGCGCAACTGATCGCCAACTTTGACCTCTTCAAATTTGCTTGGCTTAGCTTCGCTGTATTTCGGAATCGTATCCGGCGGATAACGCCGCATTAGTACTTTGTCGGTAACGGGAATAATAACGGCCTGCGGGGCGCCCATAAGGGTTCGACTCGAAACAGTTATCTCCTGCGTTGAAGGGTTGAGCGAGGCGACGATGCCACTGACGCCGCGACGACGCCACTGGGCACGTTCCTGCTCCTGCTTCTTCGCCAGATCCGCCTTGCTCATCACGATGAGTTGCGGTGTTGGCACGGTCTTCTGATCCGAGCCAGCTCTCCAGCGCGCCCACACACGATCTCCCTGGCCCACGTCGGCCAAAGCGATGCTGGTCGCGCCGTCTAGCGTCTTGGTGCCCGGGGCCATCCGCTTGTATTGCGTTTTGTCGCTAAGATTGACGGTGAAGAGCGCGCCGCTGTCAGCCCTGACAATCATTTGATTGGCAGTGGAATCGATTGCTTTGACTTCGCCGATGACTCCGGTGATTGCCGGGGGCTGCGCCGGAGACGGGGCCGGCGTTTGTCCCTGTGCGCGGAATCCAAATCCCAGCGCCACCGTGACGAGCGTGATTATCGATAGTCTTCGCACGATTTTTCTCTCTGTTGCCTGCAAGATATCCATTATTTACGCCTCACCAATACTGTTTGTTGCGAAAAGTTCAATTGTTCCGGCAAAAAAAACTAACGATTGTTTGGATCCGCGCACAATTTCTTAATGCCGCGATTTCTGCTGCTCGTCATGCTGGGCGTCCTGTTGGACGACCATGGCGTCGAATTTTTGCTGCTGCTTGGGCGTCAGCAACACGCGAATGCGCGCCCTGGCTTTCTGGCGCGGCTCTTCGAACCGCGGACGCAACTCGGTGCGCAGCGCGCGGTATTCATTTCGCGTTTCGTCAATGATGGCTTGCACGGCCTTCGTCTGATCGTCAGTCAGGTTCAGTTCGGTGCGCATCTTCTCAAAGCGCTCGTGCATCGCTTTCTCGTGCGCTTCCGGTCGGTCGCTGCTGGCGCGCGAGCGATACAAGCCGGTAAGGGCCGCGCCGGTAACTGAGCCGAGCACAAACACGGCCACCAGCACGAACCACATCTTCAATCTTGTGCGACCTGTTATAGTCATTTAGCGCTTCTCCCGCTCATTGCGATCCACCACAATGCTGAATACTTCATCACCCGACAAACCATTTCTGTTGGCGAGAATCGTTTGTTCTACTCCCGTGTCGCGCGTGTCAAAAAACGCTTCTTCGTCGAACCTGTCCGGCGCCGCCGGAGCGTTCACCTGGGTCGACCACACGGTCAGGATAGCCGCCAGCAGCGTGACCAGCGCCATCGCCGGCACTGCCTGGCGAGCTACAAAAAAGATCGATAGCCAGCCACTCGCCTCCTCGCGCCGGCGTTGTTCTTCGGCAATCGCGGCGCGGACGCGGGTAAAAAGAAACGGTGAAGAAGCAGCAGCCTCGGTCTCCGCTTCATCACAAGCGGCCGCGCGCAACACAGTTCGTCCGGCGCGGTCGAGTCGTTCATTCATTTTCGGGTCTGACTGGAACATATCTGGGCTCCTTTACTTCGCCGCCCTTCACGTAAATGAAAGACGCCGTGAAACGCTCAAGGGTTACAAGTATTCTGCCGCCCCTACGCCCGAACAGGCAATGACCGGACGGGCCTTTCTCATAGCAATCTTCGCAGCACCTTCCGCAAATGAGCGCGGGCCCGATGGGCGCGCACCTTAACTTTCGAAACTGACCAGTTTCTCATTTGCGCAATCTCCGCGACTGAGAAACCCTCGACGTCGAGCAGGGTCAAAACCATGCGATCGTCCGGACTGAGACGCGCCAGGAGCTTGACTGCCAGATCGCGCGACACAACCGTTCGCTCGACATCGCTGGCAGCATCCACGGCCCTAAGCTGCGTTGCGAATTGATGACTCTCATTGTCGCTGGTATCGAGCGCCTGTTCCGGCCGGCGCCGCGCGCGCCGCAACTGGTCGTAACAAGAGTTAACGGCGATCTGTGTCAGCCACGCCTTGAACGACGCCGCGTGCGTGCCGTGATACGTCCCGAGCGCGAAATAGGCTTTGGTGAAACTGTCCTGGCTAATTTCTTCGATTTGTTCCCGTTGAGCGAAGAAGCGACCCGCCACCCGCGCCACGTGACGGCGATGGCGCTCGAACAACTGCTCAAACGCAGTTTCATCACCGGCGGCGACCGCCG
Organism: Pyrinomonadaceae bacterium; assembly: GCA_035545035.1. Lineage (GTDB taxonomy): Bacteria > Acidobacteriota > Blastocatellia > Pyrinomonadales > Pyrinomonadaceae > UBA11740. Next base: position 16,359 of record DASZZL010000198.1, on the reverse strand, counting down.
CCACCAGTGCATCGTCTGTCTGTTGTTCTGATGGATGCACGAATGTTTACAAATTGACGCGGGCCGCTGATGCGAACGAAATGTCATGCTGGCCAGAGCGATCAAGCGTCAGGCTACGGCTTCTTCCAACTGATGCGGTAGCGCGCCGTCAGCGCCAGGCCCAGACTGGTTACCAGCAAACCGGCGATGACGATGGGCCAAACGAAGGGCAGGGAAGCCATTGCGATCCAGAAGGCGACGCCCAGTAGCAACGTGACTGATTCTGACTTTGTCCGCGGCAGAAAGCGACGCTGCAACCATTGACCGGTCGCCGCGAAAATCACCACTCGGCCGAAAACCGTGGCCACCAAAACCAGAAGCAGCGCCAGAATTGAAAGCAGCGCGCCAATTACTTCCGGCAACACCAGAAGACAAACGATCACGCCGACAGTAATTACGATTGAGCCCAGCAGGCCAATTAGCGCCACGCGTACGCTGGCCAACTGCAAACGCGCCACCGCGCGGCTGACCGTGTTGGGCATGACCGCCGTCAGCGCCAGCGAAACGATGAACCAGAACAGGATCGCCAGCAGACGCAGGCCAAAGAACGCTGGCGTCAATTGCGGATGCAACAGGCTGAACGGCTCGCGCATCACGTGGCGCAGTTGATCTTCGTAGCCGGCGTACATGATGGTGACGGATTGCGGGTCGCGTCCGGGCGCGGATTTGCCGTGATGATAAATTCCGCCGACTACGATCACATCGCCACCGATTCTCGATCCTTCTCGCTGAATGACTGAGCCACCGATGGCCGCCACGTCTCCGTCAACCGTGCCTTCGACAATCACGTCGCCGCCAAAGGCGATCGCACCTTGTTTCACTGTGCCGGTAATCCTGATTGATTGTCCCAGACCGAACACCGTGGTGTTGCTGACGCCGTCGATTACGCGAGCCTGAGGGTCACCGGGATGATCATCCGGCGCCTGCGCCTGGGCAGCGACCATGCAAATTAGCAGCGCCGCGAGCACTGTGATTGTTTTGCTGAGGACCCGCGCCGCGTTGGCGCTGAATTGGATGTCTCGTGAGAGCCGGATAGCAATCATTGAAGAAGAATCACCGAACTCCTATTCAATGACTTGGGCGCGATGATAATTGACGATCAAACGAGGCAGCAAAGCAAGTGCGATCACAAATGGAAGGACCAGGACCAGGCCAAGCCCGTGCGGAGCGAGAATGAGCGCGCGCCCGACGACGCGCACGATCACCGCCGCGCCGGTGCCGGCGTCGTAAAGCGCACGCAAGATGAGATCGAGAAGGCCTCCGGCGAGCCGTAGAAAAGACCGGGCCGGTTGAAACACAAGAGCGCGAGACGCCGCGCCGAGCAGTGCGAAAGACAGGAGCGCCAGCAAGGCGCACAACTGAAACGCGCGCCGGCGCTCGCTCTTTTTGCGCATGCCGCTCAAATCGCTCTCGGCATGCGCGGCTACTACCCGCGAAAAGTTCCGGGGCAACTCGAACGAACGCTCACTGAAGGCGAGGTCCAGCGTGCAGAGCAACTGGCGCTGCGTTCTGAGTTCCGTTGCACAGCGCGCGCACGTCTTCAGGTGAGCTTCGAAACTCTCGGAAGCTGAGCCGCCCAGCTCGCCATCAAGATAGGCAGCGACGTCCTCGGTCCGGCATTCGTGTTCGTGGCTGAATTCGTTCATGAAAATTCGTCAGGCACCCGTGATGCCGCGCTGCATGAGTTGATCGCGCATTGCTTCGCGCGCGCGGAACAAACGGTTCTTAACCGTGCCTAGCGGCAGTCCGGTCACCTCGGCGATTTCGTCGTAGCTCAGATCGTGCGAGTGTCTCAACGCGATTAGCTCGCGATAGGCAGCCGGCAACAGTTGCACCACGGATTCAATCTCGGATCGGCGTTCCCTTCGCTCGCTTTCCTGCTCGGGAGTCAGCCGCCGGCTCTCGATGGAAATCTCGCGGCGGTCGCCGTCGATGCTGCTGCAGAGCGCTTGCTCGCGCACGGTGTGGCGGCGCAGATAATCGATCGCCGCGTTATGCGCAATCTTGTAGATCCAGGTCGAGAACTTAAACTCTGAACGATACCGTGTCAGGGAGTTGTAAACTTTGATAAAGACTTCCTGCGTCAGGTCGAGCGCGGCATCGTAGTCGCCGACCATGCGATACACGTAGGCGGCGATGGGCCGCTGGTAGCGGCGCACCAGTTCTTCAAATCCCGCTTCACGACCGGCGATGGCGCTGCGAACCAGCTCGCCATCGCCCAGCGCGTTCAGGCTCGTCAAAGAAAAAGTCGTACTCATCGTGGCAATTGCTTCCGGTTTTACGCCGTCAGGCAGTTGAAAGTTTCAACCTGGCACAGACTTAAGTCTGGGCCGAGTTTACCACGCCAATCGGGCCAGGCCCGCAGGCGCGGCGATCGTATCGAAGTCGAGGTTGCCGCTCACAGGGATTACCAATCCCACGTCGGCGGCTTCCATCGGCCGGAGGGTGACTCCCAGAGTTTCGCTCGCAACTTCCGAAACGCGCTGTTTGTCCAGACCCTCGCCCACCACCAACAAACGATCGACCGACGCGTCGTTCTGTTGTCCGTTGCTCCCGGAACGTTCGCGATAAAAAAGCAGCACGCGATGCAACTCGTCGTCGCATTCGGCCGGTTCGCAGAAAACCGAGCGCAGCGTCAGCGCGCGATCGCCCCGCATCAAAACCGCCGTGAACCCTTCCTGGTGCGCGGTAAGCAACAATCCGTCGCCCTGGCGACCGTTGCGCAGCCACTGCTCTTCGCCGGCGTGTCGCGGCATAATCAGACCTGTCTGCCATCCCAGAGCGTGGAACACCGACTCGTATTCCGCCAGCACTGAAAGTCGCACGGCGGTGGCCAGGTAACGAACCTGATTCTGTGCGTTGGGCGGAAGCTGCTCGCGGTTGACGCGTAGCTCGGACAAAGGCGCGCCAAAGGTCCGCTCGATTTTCCACTCGAGCACTTCTTCGAGTTCGCGGCGTGAGCCGGGAGTTCCCTCCAGCGCCAGCACCGCCGAGCGCGTGGTTGCTTCCGGCAGCGTCACCGACCATTTGCGTTGGCGCAACAGGCCCGCGCTCGTCAGCAGATCCGAAAGCGCGGCGGCCAGCTCAGCCGGATCGCCAACATTGCTTTCATCGAAACCGGGGCGAACCACATCGGCAGGCAGGGCAATCGAAGCCGCGCGCTTAACGACAAACCTGCCGCGCCCGCGCTCGAGTTGCACGACCGAAGCGGCGTCCTTTTCAAAGCCGACAGCACAAGGGGGAAAGCGTGGCTTTAGAAGTTTGTCGAGTGGATTGGAAGACATTGGTTATAAAGAATCATTTTCCATTTCACATTTATCATCTGTCATTCGTCATTGATTAGGCCAGGAGTCACTGTAAACTCATCAGCCGCTTCCGCAACACTTCGCTTAAATGACAAATGCGCTTTTATCGATCCTACCATTCACTATAAGGAGTGCCTTCGGTCGAGACATCGCCCGAAGCGCTGTGTACGTCAGTGACTCCTGTGCTGCCCTCGGTCGAGTATGGATCGTCGCCGGTAGCAATCGCCCAATCCTTATTATCTGTAATCGGATCCTTCGGAATCTCGCGCATGTAGCCGGCGCTAACCAGATCGTCAAGCGACTGCGGCAGCTTGCCTTTGTCCGCGGCGTACTGATCGATGAGCGAGCGCATCTTGAACAAGTCGTCGCGCAAAACCGTCTCGCGCGCATGCATGATTGTCTTTTGAAACTGCGGCAACGCTACCGACACCAGAATGATGATGATCGAGATGACGATCATCAGCTCGAGCAGGGTAAAGCCAGACGGCAGACGGCGGGCGGCAGTAGGCAGGAAACGTGTTCCTTTTGCTTTCTGCTTACTGCCTCCTGCCTTCTGCCTCCTGCCTTTACCAGTCACTGTACTTCTCTCCATTCAGCGCCTTACCGTCTGACTTCGAGTGCACGTCGAAGATGTTTTCGCCGCCCCACGATGTTGAATCCGCAGGGTCATAACAGGAGCGGAAGACCCAATCGGCTTTGCCGGTCATGGGATCGATCGGGATGTTGCGCAGATAGACCTTCGTCTTCGGCCCGATCGAGTCCTCCGTAGCTGCCTGGGTTGCCGTGAAATTCTGATTGCCCCTCTTGTTCAGGCCGCCGGCCGTGATCGGCAACACACTGACGCCGTTCTTCAGCGTATCGAGATCCGGTGGATAGCGATCGGGGTTGTCAGTCGTAAAGATCGTCTGGTCGGTAATGAAGACGCGCACGCGCGGATCGCCCAACAGATTCTGGGCCTGCTGATTCTGCGCTTGCTGTGCCTGTTGCGGCGTTTGTGTCTGTCCTTGCTGTTGCGCGATTTGCCTTGAGGCGCCGGCCAACGCCTCGCGATGAAACTGATCGATCGCTTCGCGCATCTGGCGCAGGGCCTCGTGGAGTTGCTGCTCTTTCTGCCGCTTCACCGAGACCTGGATCAGCGGGATTACGCCGAGCGTCAGAATCGCCAGCACGCCGACCGTGATCACCAGCTCGACGAGCGAAAAGCCCTGCGCATTCTTCTTCACTGCTTCACCGTCAACTTGATCGGCTCGAGCTGGAGCACCACGTTGCGCCCGTCACTCGCCACCAGATGCACGTTCGCCAGATCGAAAGCCAGCGCGCTGTCGCCCGTGCCGATTGCTTCAACTTCGAAGGTGAGCAAAGCACCTTCGCCACTGACCGCCGAGCCCGCGGCCGGCGCCAGCGAAACCAGCATCATGCCATGCTCGTCGATCGACTGCATGATCGTCGGCGCGGCTTTCGCTGTCGCGAAGATGCTGCCCGCCGAAACAGACTTGATCTTGATTACGTTAGGATCGAAACGCATGGTCAGCACTGCCAATCCGAACGGCGCGTCTGATTTGAATTGCACGGTTAACTGCTGCTTCTCGCCGACGCGTAGCTCGCCTTTCTCGGAAACCAGACGCAACTCAGTAACGCTTGCCGTCGCGTCAATGCTTTTGACGAGCGCGCCACTCTTCTCGCTCTTTGGCGAAAGCTGCTCGACGACGAGCGCCGCCGTGGCGTCCGTTTTTGCGCTGGCAGATGAAGCCGACACTCCGGTTCCCGGTGCAACGATGTTCTTTATTGCGCTGGCAACATCAAGAGTCTTTGGCTGCTCGCCTGAAGCGGTGAACGCAGCCGTTTTTGGCGCGGGCGCGGCGTAGTCGTTTTGCGAAACCGCGGTTACTTGCGCCGCGGATGAATTGGCGGCACTGTTTGCCGTCTGATCGGCGACCTTTGTCGCCGGAGCGTATGTCGGCGGCGCGTCCGGCAGTTGCACGGCAACTTCCTTCGGAATCTGGCGCGCGGCCGCGATCTGTTCATCTCGCTCCGCTTCGCTCATCAGCGTCGCGATCGAGCCAGTGGTCGGCGATTGCAAAGTGCCGCTCTGGCGCATCTCTTCATCGCGCGGCGTCACCGCCGGCGCGCGTAGCACCCGCGGTGTTACCGAGATGACAATATCCACCTGGCGATTTTCCTTGGTCGGCGCAGTGAAAAAGCGACCGAGAATCGGAAGCCCGCCGAGGACCGGCAATCCCTGTCGTCCATTCGATTGCACTTCCGTAGAAACACTTGCCAGCATCATCGTGCGGTTGTTCTGCACGCGCGCAGTGCCGGAAATAGTTCTCTCGGTGAACGTCGGCGTCAGCGAGTTGGCTCCGCTTACGTCCTTTGATTCAATCTTCATCTTTACCTGCACGTCCAGGTTGGGAAAAACCTGCGGCGTAAAGCTCAAGGTCAGACCCGTCGGTTCGTAGTTGATTACCGGAAAGCCGCCACTTCCAAAAGGTTGATTGGCCGTTGGTGTGGTCGTTGTACCGGTCTGGACACCGAACGGAAAGGCTTGCGCCGTTTGCACGGGAACGCGCTGGCCGATGCGGGCCGTGGACTCTTCGTTATTGAACGCGTGAATCTGGGTCGAGGCAAGGAGCTTTGCGTTGTTTCGGCTTTGGAAGGCATTGAACACTGACGGCGGAAGAACCAGGGCCGCGGCGGCGCCAGTAGGAGTCAGACCTACAACGCTGCTCAGATTTATGCCGGCTTGCCTTCCGGTCGTCACGCCATTGTTACTGAGTATGGCCAACCCGGGCGACCCACCCAAAGTGAATGCGCCGCTCCCCATCTGATTTCCAAACTGCAGCAAGGCACTTCGGTTCACTTCGTAGATGTCCACATCCATCACGACTTCGGCGCGATCCTTGTCGATGCTGCGCAACAGATCGCCAATCAGCGCGATGTTTTCCGCGGTGTCTCGCACGGTCAGGCTATTTGTGTATTTGTCGGGAACGACGATCGCCTGCGGCCTGCCGACTGAAGCCGGCAGGGCTCTGCCGATGAGGGCGCTCGCAGAATCAGGATCGGTATTGGACAGGTAGAACGTTCGCACGACCAGTTGTTGAAACTGCTGCCGGCGTCCCTGGTCGGCAACCAAAATCGTGCGTTTATCCAGCTTCTGAAAGAACAGCCCTTCCTGCAGGAAGATGTAGTCGAGCGCCCTCGCGGTCGTTACATCGTGCAGGTTGATGTCGATCGGGCGCGGCTGCGCAAATGTTTGCTTGTCGAACATCACGTTGAGCTTCAAGTCGTCGGCCAGCGTTCGAATGAACGGTTTCAGATCGCCGTTGTAAGTGATCACGCGCACCTGTTCTTGTTTCGGCGCCGGCAAGGCTTCCTGCGGCCGCGTCGTGGATGAACCCGGCGGGGTCGCGCCGGTGCCAGGGGTCGCGCCGGCGTCGCCTCCCGCAGTGGACGGCGTTCTTCCTTCTTTCACTTCCTGCAGTCGGAGCATCCGCTCCATCTCAGACACGGCGAGTTGATTCACCGGGTCGTAGCCGAACGCCTGACGAAACGCGTTGTAGGCTCCGACGTAATCGCGCTGCTCGGCCAGGGAGCGTCCCTGCTGCATGAACGACTGCGACGCGTTGAAGACCGCGCGCCGATAATGCAACTGGTAATCAACCTTATGTGGATCGGCGGCGATCGCGAGCGTGAACTCCTGCGCCGCTTTCTCCCATTGCTGGGCTTCTTCGAATTTCATGCCGCGGTCGTAGTGCTCCTTGCCCTTCTTGCCTAACGCGCTCACAGGCAGAGCCAGCAAGCCGACGACCACGACGAGTGCAACAACGGAGTGCCAACGGTTTTGTAGTTTCATAGTTGATACCTCTGCGGGAATGGACAGCCTCGGAGAAAAACGACCTTTGTATTTGGTCGAACCCAGGGGGCCTCTGCGACTTACACGCAATTGATCGTAACCAGTTCCGCAATGCCGAAAAACTCAGGGCAGTTTAGCAGAAAAGCGGGCCTAATTTAAGGGGGCGAAGTAGTGCAGGCAGCTTGCCTGCGGATGGCCGGCATCTTTCCCGGCGCTATTGGATGTGTAATCGCCGGGTCACTATTGGCGGCCGTTCAGGTTCACTTCTTCGACAAAGGTCACGCGATTGATTTCGTGCAGCGTAGTAACGCCGGCAAAAACTTTCTTCAAAGCGGACTCGCGCAAGCTGGTCAGGCCTTCGGCTTCGGCTGCGCGTCGCACTTCCGAACCAGGACGGCGCTCGACAATCATCTCGCGAACATTATCACTGAGATCGAGCAGCTCGTGAATGGCCGTGCGTCCGCGATAGCCCGTGTGATTGCAGCCGTCGCAACCGACGTTAGCGTAAAAGACTTGACTGCGATGCTCTTCGGGTTGGAGGCCCGATTCAATCAACTCAGTATCCGAAGGGTGGAACGCCCGCCGGCAAACCGGGCAGAGCACGCGCACCAGCCGCTGCGCCAGCACGCAGTTCAAGGACGAAACAAAGTTGTAAGGCTCGACGCCCATGTTCAAAAAGCGTCCGATCACGTCGATGACGTTGTTGGCGTGCACGGTCGTGAAAACCAGATGGCCGGTCAGGGCCGACTGAATCGCAATCTGCGCTGTTTCTTCGTCGCGAATTTCTCCGACCATGATCTTGTCCGGATCGTGGCGCAGGATCGAACGCAGGCCGCGCGCGAACGTCAAACCTTTCTTTTCGTTCACGGGGATTTGCGTGATGCCGTGCAATTGATATTCGACCGGGTCTTCGATCGTGATGATCTTGTCTTCTTCATTCCGGATTTCGTTGAGAGCGGCATATAGCGAGGTCGTTTTTCCCGAGCCGGTCGGCCCGGTCACCAGCACCATGCCGTAAGGTTCGGCGATGTAGTGGCGAAACTTGCGCAAGTCTTCCGGGTCAAACCCGACGACGTTCAGATCGAGATTTTTAAACGATTCGTTGATTTGTTCTTTATCGAGGATACGAATAACCGCGTCTTCGCCGTGCACCGTCGGCATGATCGAGACGCGAAAATCGACGTTGCGTCCTTTATATCGAACGCGAAAGCGGCCGTCCTGGGGCACGCGGCGTTCGGCGATGTCCAGTTCCGACATGACCTTGATGCGCGAGATCAACGTCTGGTGATAGGCGAGATCGATCGGATCGACTTTCGCGTACAGCGCACCGTCGATGCGATATTTGACCTGCACTTCCGTGTCGCGCGTTTCGATATGAATGTCCGAGGCGCGCGACTCCATCGCGTTGTAGATGATCGTGTCCACCAGCTTGATGATCGGCGACATCTCGCTATCGGTTGCAGCCAGCCGATCGAGATCGAGAACTTCTTCCCCTGTCTCGGTTTCGCGCACCAGCGAAATACGAAAGCCCGAAGCTGCTTCCTGCAAGACGCGCTGCGTGGCGTCGCCTTTGCGCAGCACGACGTCGATCGCGCCGGCGGTCGCGACATGCGGCACCAGACGCATGCGCAGCGCGCTGGCCAGATCGTCCAACCGATCCAGGTCAGTCGGATCGGCCATCGCAATATGCAACTTTCCATTTTCTCGCTTCAGCGGTACGAACTGATTGCGCACCATCAGGTCGACCGGCAGCTCGCTGAGCAGCACATAATCAATTGGTGAGTCGCCGTCCTGTGGCAGCAGATTGACGAAGGGCAGGCGATAACGAAGCGCCAAATCTTTCGCCTCGCGCACCTCAGGCGGCTCGGCGCTTTCGGGCAAGGGCGAAAGATTTTCCGTCCCCGCCGAACCGCCGGACTTGATCGCATCGGTCGTAACGGAGTCAGTCTCTTCGTTGGTCAATTGCTTCATGCTCGCACAACCTTAACGTCCCATCATCGGCCCGTTCGAAATTGACTGGATAATCGGCAAATAAATCGCCAGCAGAATCAGCACGACGATGCCGCCCATCACGACAAGGATCGCAGGCTCAAGCGTGGTCGTCAACTGCTCTAAGCGCACCTCGGCCTCGGCGTCGTAGAACGTAGCCACTTCGTCCAGCATCTCGCGCAAGCTGCCGGAGCGCTCGCCGATGCCGACCATGTCGAGCGCCAACTCCGGCAACCACTTCGACGTCTCCAAACTCTCGGTAAACGATCGGCCCTCGCGAACGAGCGGCAGGATCGCCGCGCTGCGCCGTCGCAGTTCGAGATTGGTAATCGACTCAGCCGCAATCTCCCACGACTCAACCAGGGTGATTCCGCCGGCCAATAGAGTGGCCAACGATCGCGCGGCCTGAGCGACAGACAGTTGCACGAGAAGGCTTCCGACCAGCGGCAATTTCAGCATCACGCGATCGATCGTCAGACGGCCCTGCAGTGTGCGCGACCAGATGATCATCGCGAGCGAGCCGACGATCACCAGCGGGCCAAACCAAAAAACATTTCCCGTTATCCATCCGGAGATGGCCAGGACGATCTTCGTCGGCGTCGGCAAATCGTTTCCGAAACCCGCAAACAGATCGGACATTCTGGGCACGACGTAAACCGTCAGAAATATGACCATGCCCAGGCTTGCGAACAACAGAAACGTCGGGTAAGCCAGCGCGCCGCGAATCTTTCGCCGCAGTCCGACTGAGCGGCGCATGTAAGTGACATAGCGCGACAGAACTTCGTCGAGCGCGCCTGAGCGCTCGCCGGCGAGAATCGACGCGGTGTAGATGCGCGGAAACGTCGTGCCCTGCGCCGCAAAGGCTTGCGACAGCGCCGCGCCACCACGAATTGCCTCTTCGACTTCTTCCAGCACGACGCGCAATCGCGCCGAAGTCGCGCGCCGCCGCAGCATCGCGATCGCTTGCAGGATCGGAATGCCCGCGCGCAGCAGCGCCGCGAGTTGCTGATTGAAAAGCAGAAAATCGTTGGCCTTGACGCGCGTGCGCGAACCCGCGCCGCCCAATCGAGTCAGCGAACTAACGCCCTGGCTTTTCGGCGGTGTGATGGCGAAAACCTTGAAGCCTTCGCGCTCGAGCCGCGAGCGCGCCTCGTTGGCGGCGGCCGCTTCGACAGTGCGCGTCACGATCTCGCCTGCGGGCGTTCCCAAACGACAAATGAACTCAGCCATATTTCGGTTCGGAGTATATCACGCGGTGATCAGTCAGCGGGACGACGACCGGCCGCGAACGTGGTCGCAGTTTGCATCACGCTCGGTCATCGAAATTAGTTGCAGAGAGTTTGCAAGAAAAAAGATTGACGGTTCGGCGGAGTTGGCATATCGTCCGCGCGTCTTTCACGATTTAGACCGACGGCTCAGCGGAGGATAAGCGCGCATGAACGCTGAGAAAGAGAACGCAGCTAGCGAAGCGAAGCGCCTGGTCCGAGGTCTCGGCCTGCTGGACGCAACGATGATTGTCATCGGGTCGATGATCGGCTCCGGTATTTTTATCGTCTCGGCAAAATCCTCTGCGCTGGTGGGAGCGCCTGGTTGGTTGTTAGCCGCGTGGGCGATTGCCGGAGTGCTAACTATTACAGGCGCGCTTTGCTGTGCGGAATTAGCTGCGATGATGCCACGCGCCGGCGGTCAATACGTGTTCCTTCGTGAAGCCTATGGTCCCGCGACGGGTTTTCTCTTTGGCTGGTCGCTGTTCTTCGTCGTTCAGACAGGCACGATTGCCGCGGTGGCAGTCGCGTTTGCGAACTTCATGGGCGTTCTGACCAACCGCGTCTCAGACAGCATTTACATCATTCCTCCCGTTCGCCTGGGAAGTTACGCGATAACTCTTTCGACGCAACAACTCGTGGCGATCGTGCTGATACTTCTTCTCACTTTCACGAACACGCGTGGTTTGAAGACCGGCAAACTTATTCAAAACACTTTCACTTTCACCAAGACGGCCGCGCTCATAGGCTTAATCCTCATCGGCCTCTTACTTGGCAGGAACAGCGGCAGCGCGGCTTACGCTTCTTCATGGTGGCATCCCTGGGCCAACGCCGGGTGGAATCCGAGCGCGGTGCAACCTGGACTGGAAACTACAAGCTGGTTCTGGCTCGTGATGCTGGTGGGACTCGCAATGGTCGGTCCGCTGTTTGCTCAATCGGCATGGAACAACGTCACGTTCACCGGCAGCGAAATACGCGAACCCGGACGAAATCTACCACGTGCTCTGCTGATTGGCTGTGGAACAGTCGTGGCGCTTTACCTGCTCGCCAATTTCGCTTACGTCTTCACGCTGCCGCTCAGTTCCTTTCCCGCTTTGCAGAAACCGCCGAATACCGTGGCGACCGAAACGATGAAAGCAGCGCTCGGTCAACCCGGGATGATCTTGATCGCCATAGCAATCATGATCTCAACTTTCGGTTGCAACAATGGATTGATCCTGGCGGGGTCGCGCATCTACTACGCAATGGCTCGCGATAAAGTGTTCTTCGCACGTGCCGGAACTCTTAGCGCGCGTCACGTTCCGGTAGTTGCGTTAATAGCGCAGGGGGTCTGGGCGTCGCTCCTGACCTTGCCGCGAACGGTGACCGCCGGAGCGAAAGCGGGTGAGTTTAATTACGGCAACGTCTATGGCCAATTACTGGACTACGTTATCTCGGCGGACCTGATCTTTTACGGGCTAATGGTTGGAGCAGTATTCGTGATGCGCCGCAAAGCGCCGGATCTCGAGAGACCCTATCGCACCTTCGGCTTCCCCATAGTGCCGGTCGTCTACATCGTAATTGCTTTGCTGCTGGTGCTTGATCTGGCTTACCTCACACCCAAGACTGCGGGCATTGGTTACCTGTTGGTGCTTACCGGAATTCCGGTTTACTTCTTATGGAGAAGGCAGGCCAGAACTTCCTAGCTCCAGCCTGCCATGCCAGATTTCGCTCGTTGAGCGAACCAGTTGTTTTCGGATTTATTGCGGAGGCTCTTCTGGTTTCTGTCCTGGTGGCGGGCCACCCGGTCCGCCGGGCCCACCCGGGCCACGGCCAGGTCCGCCATCCGGCCCGCGCATTTGCATCATCGCGTGCAACTTCGCCTGTTGCTCCGGCGTCAACTTGTTCTTGAGACGAATGGCCAGTTCAAAGTGCAAGTGCTTGATCTCGCGTTCGGAGTCGAGCACTTTGTCCAGTTGCGCCAGCGCCTGCTGTTCGTTCACAGTGTTTTCTTTCATTGTGGTGTGCAGCGCTTCCATCGCATCCTGCAATTGCCACTGCAACTCGTTGAAGCGCGGCGTGCTCTCCTGAATCTCGCCGCGCATGAACGCCGGAGTTCAGGCGGCCACGCGTCGGCACACAACGTGGATTCTATCCCTCAAGTTGAGAGACGAGCGACCGCGGCTCACCTGCAACGACTTGTTATGCGCCGCGTGGGACAAAGTGCCCGGTTGCATAGTTGCTCAAATTACTTCTTCACTCTCACATGTTTTCTGAGCCAAGCGGCCAATGTGTCCCAATATCCTGAAACATACCTCGTCTTGCGCACAAATTCCTCAGCACCATAAGGTCTATCCGTCTCCAGGAAATTGTGGCCAGCTTTAGGCAGAACCATGACGGTAAAGTCCTTGTTCCCCGACTTGCGAAAAGCGCCCTCCAAAATGGGCACACTCTGCTTTGTTGGGACCGCCTCATCCAGTTCTCCGTTCAGTGCCAAAACAGGTACGGTGACAGTCTGTAAAATAGGCAGAGGATCATAGGTAAGCGGGTCGCGCAGTCCTTTAGCCGTGGCCTCGTCTGGCGGAATCTTGAGCGAGGAAAACCATCCGGCCCGTACATAAGGGAACCACTTTTCGTTCTTCGACTTATCAATCTCAGCTTTGAGGTTTTCCCATTCGGTGTTAGTCAAAATCGTACGATGGATGAGTTGGCGAAGAGCAAGTGCTTTAGCGATGTCTGCTTCAGAAAAGTTATCCCGTCGCAGATTACTTTCAATTTCGTAAAGGATATTCTCGGTTACAGGTAGCGCCGAAGGAACTCTGAGAATAAGAAACCGAACGTCAGGCGAAAGAGTGGCCGCAAGCGGTGCAATCCACGCTGTTTGACTGTCACCATAGAGCCCAATCTGGCGAGGATTAATATCCTTCCGTGGCTTGAGCATCTCAACTCCTGCCAGGACCTCTCGTGCCCGCTCCTCAAAGCTGGATTTTAGATAGTTTGCCTCTGAGCCACCAATGGTTCGTCGTATCGGAGTCATCATGGCGAGCCCCTGGCGAACATAAAAGTACTGGTCTGGACCGTTGTCGGGGCCAAAAAAATATCCTTGCCCTAGATCGATCAGCGCGGGGTGCGGCCCCTGCGTAGCAGGAACTAAAAGCTTCGCTGTGACCGTCGCCTCCCCATATTTGTAGCTCACCTCCTCTTGCTTGTAAGGAAGTTTCTTACCGGTGATCGGGCGACTACCATTTTCCTTCCATATAAGACCCGATACTTTCCCTTGCTTATTTTTGAGGAACGTAACTCTCAACTGAATTGGAAAAGGAATACCTATTGACGGGCCGGAAAAGAACGATGTCTCCGATGATGGATAAAGGTACCTCGTATGTCTGGTCTTGGAGTCAATGAATCTAATGTGATCCCCAATAGGTCCCATATCAATGAACCGATCATGGCTGAGTTGATAACTCCCGGAATACTCTTCGTTGAGCCTAGGATTCACCTTCGCCACACGAACCAATCCGAATTTCGCCTTTCGCTCGCCTTGCACGAACTCACCCGAAATCGAATCACGTTCAAGTACCCCATCAAACACCGCGACGGCCGTCTTGCCCTGCCACTCGATAAGTACATGAGGAGAATCGAAAACGACACGATTCAGCGCTAGTCCGTTATGGTTCTGTTTGGGAAAATCCAGAGTGCCTTTGATGGTTTCGCCTTCACTCTTGAAGGAGACGTTCACCGATTGCCACTCTCTTCCAAAATCTATTCCACCAATCCAATCACCTTCGAGAGTGTGCTGTGCCTGGCACGGCAATACAGAAAAGTAACCAAGCACCAGCGTCACTATTCCAATCACCGCCAGTTTTCTCATTGTGCTCATTCCCCTTTTACAAAGCCGCTTTGCTGGCGGACACGCTTGCTAGTTCATCGGCTCGAGGTTGCCTTCCGGTCTTTGTCCTGGTGGCGGGCCACCGGGTCCAGGGCCGCCCTGTCCACCTGGTCCGCGTCCCGGGCCACCGGGTCCGCCCGGGCCTCGGCCAGGTCCGCCATCCGGCCCGTGCATTTGCATCTGCATCTGCATCTGCATCTGCATCTGCATCTGCATTTGTATCATTGAGTGCAGCTTCGTCTGCTGCTCTGCCGTCAATTTATTCTTGATGGCGATGTTCAACCCAAAATGCAAACGCTTGATCTCGCGTTCGGTGTCGAGCACTTTGTCCAGTTGAGCCAGCGCCAACTGCTCGTTCACCGTGTTTGCTTTCATTGAGTCGTGCAGCGCTTCCATCAAATCCTGCGCTTGCCACTGCAACTCGTTGAAGCGCGTCGTCGCCCGGTTAATCTCGCCGCGCATGAACGTTTTTTGTTCGTCGGTCAGATTAAGCTCGCGCGTGTGCCCCATGATCATTTCCGGCGGGAACATAACGTCGCCCAAAGGATCCATCGCCGGCATCGGCGGGCGCGGTTGCATTTGTCCCTGCGGTGGTTGGGCCGGCTGCGGCTGTTGCGCCGAAACCATCACCACGCTCAGGAGCGTACCCACCATCAGGACTAAAACTAACGTTGCGATTTTCTTCTTCATTGACTTCTCCTTCATTTATTTGGCAAGAATGATTTCAATTCCTTTACGCTTTCGTTCAGTTGCGGAAGCGAGTTAAGCAGAGCATCGTTTTGCGAACTCAAGAGCGTCGCGGTCGGCGATTGCCAGCTGGAGATCGCGGTTGCATCGCGAATCTCTGCGCGTCGTGCAGCCAGCAACTCAGCCCTTTGACGCGCCGCGAATTTGGCTGCCCGACCATTTCGGGAGACGCGGGGCTGCTCTTTTATCCGTAATATTTGTGGTTCGTAGGTTGTTGTTGACTCGGGCGTGACGCTTGGCGTCGCCGTCGTCGCGGCGATCTGGCGATTCGGTTGCGGAGTCTGTTGCCGGCTTCTCGACCACAAAGCCAGCGCAAACACAGCCACGCAAACGACGAGTGCCGTCGCGACAAACGAAAGGTTAAGCGGACCTACACGCCTCCGCGGCCGCAACTGTGCGCGATTCCACACGCCGACAAAACTCGGCGCGGCCTGTTCGTCCGCGAGCCGCAGCTCGCTAAACAGCGCCTGGATTTTCTTTTCGTCTCCAACTAATTCCATAATCAACTTCCGTCCGTTCCAAAACTTCGCGCAGGCGTTTCTTCCCGCGTTCGTAATGCTGGCGCGTGCTGCCGATTGAAACGCCCATCACTTCCGCGGCTTCGCGCAAGCTGAGATCTTCATAAAAGACCAGGTGCAGAGCTTCTCGCTGACGAGCCGGCAGATGTTGCAGAGCAAGTCGAAATCGCATCTGCGCTTCAGAGCGATCGAAAGCAGCGTCAACTTCGCCGCCCGCTGGTTCGCGTTCGGTTATTTGCTCGGAGCTTACTGCCGATCTCAGCCGGCGCAGCAGATTCCTGCGATACTCGCTCGCGGCGGTCTTGCGAATCACCGCAAAAAGCCAGGTTTTCAGGCTCGCCTCGCCGCGGAATCGCGCTTTACCTTCAAGGATCTTCAAATAGACCGTCTGTAAAACTTCTTCGGCTTCCCCTCGGTCGCGGGCGCAACAACTCATAGCCCAGCCGAAACAGGCAGCATGGTGCTGCTCCAGTTCAGCCTTAAGTTCTGCGATGTCCATTCGGTCTATGCTCACGGTTTGGCCGTGTTCAGTGTATTAGTCGCTTGAGCGCGCGAATTATATGACTCGGATGCGGAAAATGCTCAGTCCGCGAGGCGGGGCACTAGCCCGACCGTCAGGGAGGGCTCTTTTCAGCGTGGATTCAGAGCCCTCCCTGACGGTCGGGCTAATGCCCCGTATCCGCTGATCACAGACTAGAGTCTGTACCACTTACCATCGGACAGCGCACTTCACGGCCCGCAGCATCAGCATCCGAATCAGGCCGCTGAATGCGAG
>DASZZL010000197.1:0-38395 GCA_035545035.1 Pyrinomonadaceae bacterium | reverse complement strand
CGCGAGTACTCGGAAGACGACGTCGTGGTTTGTTACCTGGAGAATCTGGAAAAGTTTATCGGGCCCGAAACCAAAGTCGTCGCGATTCATGCGCACAATCCGCTGGGTATTTCATATGCCACGGACGTCTATTCCAAGATCGCCGGCAAGAACTTGATCCCCATCAATGCGGCTGAGTTTCTCAAGATTGTTACACATCCCGTTATCGCGAAGTTCCAACCGAAGATCGTCGTCGGTGGCCCTGGCGCCTGGCAACTGGAACGCGCCAACCGTCTGGACGAATTCAAGATCGATTACTTGATCGACGGCGAGATCGAACGGGTCTTCAGCGATCTCTTCAAACGGATGATGGCCGGCGATCCAACGCTCGAGCGGATCATCAAGGTGCCGAAGAAAATGCAACCGACGGTCGAAGAGATTCCCGTGGTGAAGCATCGCTCGACATTTGGCGTGGTGGAGATCACCCGTGGCTGCGGGCGTGGCTGCCAGTTCTGCGGGCCAGCCACTAAAGTCGGCCGGTCATTCCCGCTCGAGCACATCATGGACAGCACTCGCGTCAACGCGGGCGAAGGCGCAACGGAGATCATGATCGCTACCGAGGACATGTTCCTCTACGAGCAGTTGCCGAACTTTGAGACGAACACCCCGGCGCTTGAAACAATGCTCAAGGGCGTGAAGAGCGTGCCCGGCGTCGAGACCCTGCAATTGTCGCACATCACGATGGCGCCAGTAGTTGTGGATCCGACGGTCATTGAGCGTCTGACGCCGTTGATCGTTCCCTATTCGCACGTACAGCACAAAGAATCTACTGACCCTGACCAGCGCATGACTGACCCAATCATCGGATTGGAAACCGGCAGCTCGCGTCTCTTCGACATTTTTATGAAGGGCAAGGGTTATCCGTACAAAGCTAAGCAGTGGCGCGATGTCGTACTCAAGGGCTTTGAGATTCTGAACAAGCATAACTGGTTCCCATTCTGCACATTCATCATTGGATTGCCGGGAGAGACAGACGCGGACACTAAAGAATCGCTCAATTTGCTTTACGACTTGCGTGACGCGAAAGGTACTTTCGTTCCGACATTCTTCGTTCCGCTCGAAGACACGCGCATGGAACAGAAGGAAAGCGCGAAGCTGATTGAGATGACCGACCTGCAGTGGGAATTCTTCTACACCTGCTGGAAATATAACTTGCACTTCTGGAAAGGCACTAAGTCGACGATGAAATTTTCGCTGGGTGTTCCTTTCTACTACTACATGCTCGGCCGCAAGCTGTTCGGCGACGGCATCAAGTATCCGCTCTATCGTTTCGCCGGCGTGCCCGATCGTTTCATGCGCAAACACCTTTACCTGGACTTTACCGGACACAAGCGCAGCAGCGGAGTTATGCAAGCGCCGGTGAACGAAATCCTGCCCGGCTTCCTAAGCGTCCGCGAGAAGGGCCTGAACTTGATCGACGCCAGCCAACTGCACCACATTGCTCCCCCGGCAAGTGCTAGCGCCGAGGGTGTTCCAGCGGTCAGCAACTGACCTCATTCTCGTGTCCAATTAGCACCGCGAATGACAGGCTGCTCTGGTTGTGTCATAACGCGGTAGCACTCTGTCTGTGGATGCCGCTACGGACGCGCGCCAGGACGCGCGAGTGCGATCAGAGTAACCTCGGGCCTCATCGCGCTGCAAAGGCCCTATTGCCTTGACCGGCAGACTAGTTGTACGATGCGCATCTTGAGGGGATCGGGGAAGTTCAACCCGATGCAAAACACGCCGCGGGCCAGAGAGTTTGCAGACCTCTACTATTCTGCGAGGACACGCAGAGAGATTGGTCTTACTAGTCGTCAGAGATTGACGGGGCCTGTCCTAGTAAATCGATTCCGCCAGCCAAGTCACGAACTTCGCGGCTTCAATCATGGTATCCACTGACAAGTTCTGTGTGGAAGTAGCATTCTCCGCTTCCGAGCAGCCCGTAGTGCAGTCTGGCGGTGCTGGCGGGGCAAGCCCCGGAGTCTGAGTAATGCCTCCGTCTGCTAAGGCCACGGCGGACATCGAGACGACCAGGAGGCAAGTGGCAAAGAACCGTGTTAGGTTTTTCATTTTTCGCTTTTCCTTCTTGATGTTGGCGACCGCCGGATCGTCTGATCCCGAAGTCGCTGAGTTGTGTTGAAGCGCGCGCATAATAGCACTGCTAGCAGCATTCCTTGCTAGTTATTGCTTCTCATGCCAAACTAATCGGAAGAAAAATCCCATGGAAACCAAGACCCTGACGAAATCCGCGGGCGCGGCAGTTCGCTCCGAGCGGGACGCTGACGCGAAGTGCCGAGCCGCCAAAGCACTCGAGAACGCTGGAGATTATGAAGCCGCAGTCGAAGCGCTGGCTGGTCTCTGGGGCCGGATCGGAGAGCGACCGCGGATCGCAAACTTGCCGCCTAGAGTCGGGGCGGAAATTCTGTTGCGAGCGGGCGCGTTGTCCGGTTGGCTGGGCAGCTCTGGCCAGGTCCCTGAATCCCAGGAATTCGCCAAGGATTTGATCAGCGAAAGCATTCGTGCTTTTGACGCGCTTGGCGATCAAGAAAAGGTTGCCGAAGCTCAAACGGATCTTGCGACCTGCTATTGGCGCGAGGGGGCCATGAACGAAGCCCGGGTTTGGTTCCGGGAAGCGTTAGCGCTCGCGACTGCGCCCGCCAATCGACTTCGTGTTTTGGTAAACAGCACAACTGTGGAAATTTCGGCAAATTCCTTCTCTGAAGCTCTCGCCGTTTTGGATCGCGCTGCTCCCTTGCTGAAGGGTGTTGAGGACCCCTCCGCGATCGGCCGGTACCACTCGCAACGAGCCATCGTCCTTATGAAGTTGGGTGGCCCCGAAAATTTGGACAAGGCGCTGATCGAGAATGCAGCCGCGAGCATCCATTTCGAACAAGCAAATCACAGCCGTTACTTTGCGAGAGTGGAAAACAACACCGGGATTATCTTCCTCCAGCTCGGTCGTTACGAAGAAGCGCTGGATCATCTCGAGCGAGCCCGCCACACCTTGAACCAGATTGGAGACGTCGGCACTGCTGCTCAAGTTAACGAAACGCGTGCGCGCGTTTTCCTCGCCCAGGGGCGCTATGTAGAAGCGGAAAAGATTGCTTTCGCAGCGGCCTCAAGGCTCGCAGCCGGTGGCGAGCAATCTCTACTGGCAGAAGCATTAGAAACACAAGGTGTCGCGCTTGCCCGCCTCGGACGTTATCAATCCGCCCTGTCCGTTCTGAAACGGGCTGCGCAAGTAGCCGAAACCGCCGGACATGACGAATCCTCCGGAGGGATATTTCTCACGATCCTGGAAGAACTAAGAAGCTTCGTCACGCTCAACGAGGTGTCCGACTTTTACCGCGAAGCCGATCGCCGGCTTGGCAATGAGTTAAGTTCCGAGACGCTCTCGCGCCTGCGCGCCTGCGCGCGGCTAGCCTTTTCGAACGCATATGCCGACAAGGCGGAAGCCTTGACCGCTCGACGCTCCCTCACCCACGAAGTACTCAAGTGCGAAAGCGAACTAATAAAAGGCGCACTCGAAGAAGCGAACGGAAGCGTTACCCGTGCCGCCAAACTGCTGGGACTGAGTCATCAGGGACTCTGTTACATTCTCAACAATCGCCACCGCAACTTACTTGTCGCCAGGGCTCCGATCCGAGTTCGTCGCAAGTCCCTGATTAAGAAGCGATAGTCAAAGGCGGCCACACCCCCTTCCTTCCCCTAGCCCCATCGGGATTAGCAGGACGATTTGCTATTGACAGAAGCTCCGTAGTTGGAGTAGATTGCGCCGGGTTGGTTCTCACCCTTCGATAAACCGGGGAGGCGTGCTGGCGCGCGAACGCGCGGGTGCGAGAAGTGGTATGACGCGGGGTTCTTCGACCATCGCGCACGAGAAAGCGGCGAGGCAACGAAGTGCTCGCCGCTTTTGACTTTTCGACAAGCGTTGCGCCAGACAAGGCGTTATGACCAGGGTCGAGTTAATTAGATTAATTGGTGACGTACTGCGTCAACTGGATAACTTAAAGACAAACCAGTCGCCAGACGATCTCGATGGCCCCGTCCTGACAGAACTTCGGAACGCGCTGGCGAAGCAACAATTGAAGCTTGCGATAAGCCATCTCGACGAGGGCACGCCCCTTCTCAAAGCCATCGCAGACATTCTAGCCGCCAATGCCAAGCTGCATGGAGCTATCGGATCCGCAGACAAGGGCGTTGTGTTCGTCGATAATGTCAAGCACTTCGTTAAAGCCGTAGATGCTTTGGTCGAGGGCCGACATTGACTCCACCAGTGTTTCATTCTGTACCGACCAGCCGCAGGACACAGGCCTTCCCTCATGCAGTTCTGTTTGACAGAAGGCACGAGCCCATGCAAGATTCGCCCGAATGCACTCAGACAAAACAACCGGGTCAAGACGAATTCAAGCGCGATTGGTTTTGAGGCGAATAATGGGTCCGGCTCTCGCCGCTCTACTGTTGCTCACCTTAGCGTGTAGCGGTTCGCTTTATAAAGTTAAGCCGGTAACTGAGCTTGCGCGCCTGCCCGACAACGCCGCAACCGCCAACCTGGGCTCAGTCTCGTTTCGCGCCGCGCCCTTGCTCACCGACGAGGAGAGTCAGGAACTCTTTGAATCGAACTTGCACTTAGCCGGATTGCTGCCAGTGCGCGTGGAGATCGTTCACAACAGTGGCGGCGTGATCGAACTCAAAAAAGTTCGCTTTCGCCTGCACGATAACAGTGGCACAGATTGGAAACCAATCTCTTTCAAGCAAGCAATCGCGCGCATCTTGAAAGCGAACGGAGTATCTATCTACAACCCGGATTCGCGCAAGACCTTTGAAAAAGAGTTACGCGCCTACGAACTCGATCTGAAATCGCCGCTCACGAATGCCGAGCGCCGTCGCCGGGGATTTGTCATTTTTCTCTCGCCAAGGAAACAGCCCGTCGCTTCGCCTCATGGCCTCGTGCTCACCATCGAGGGCCTGTCACAAGCAGGGACGTTGAATCTTAACTAGCCATCCACTTCCAGCCAGCAACGTGATCATTCAGGTTAGACTTTGTCGTCGTCTTCGGTTACGCTTTTTGCCGCACACCCCCGAAAACTAAATCACAAGCCTCGGCAACTCGCGCCGAGCGGTTCTTTTGAAAGGAAGTAAGCAATGACTCCAGAACGGCAACCTACCGGGCAACCAACACCAGCACTTTTGTTTGATACCCTCAATGCTTACCAGCGCACGGAAGCAATCAAGTCGGGCATCGAACTCGGTCTGTTCAGTGCAATCGCCGACGGCAAGACCACCGCGAAAGAACTCGCACAAGCCTGCGACGCTTCAGAGCGGGGCACGCGAATACTATGCGACTATCTGGTTATCATCGGTTTTCTGACGAAGCAAGACGGGACTTATGGATTAACTTCTGATTCAGCCATGTTTCTCGACAAGCGCTCGCCCGCTTACCTGGGAACGATAATCGATTTCATCCTGTCACCAATGCTGATCGATCCTTTCAAGCAGTTGACGGAGGCCGTGAAGCGAGGCGGCTCGGCCAGTGATACAACTCCCCTCGAACCAGAACACCCAGTCTGGGTGAAATTTGCGCGCGCAATGGCGCCGATGATGGCAATGCCTTCGCAACTGCTGGCCCAATTAACCGATCCGAACGCCAGCGACAGGTTAAAGATTCTCGACATCGCAGCCGGGCACGGTTTGTACGGCCTCGCGTTTGCCAAGCGCAATCCACAGGTTGAAGTCACCGCGGTTGACTGGCCAACTGTACTCGAAGTCGCAAAGGAAAACGCGCAAGCTGCGGGCGTCTCAGAGCGCTATCAAACCAAGCCGGGCAGCGCGTTCGATGTCGACTATGGCACGGGCTACGACATCATCCTGCTGACAAACTTCCTTCATCACTTCGATGCGCCCACATGCGAAACGCTGCTGCGCAAAGTCCGCGGCGCTTTGGCTGACGGCGGACGTGCAGTGACGCTTGAATTCGTTCCCAATCCCGACCGAGTATCGCCGCCACAGGCCGCGGCCTTCAGCATAATGATGCTGGGATCTACTCCCGCGGGTGACGCTTACACGTTCGCGGAACTCGAAACCATGTTTCGCAATGCCGGCTTCGCGCGCAGCGAGATGCACGAACTGCCGCCATCGATTGAGCGAGTGGTTATCAGTTACAAATAGGCGGAATCACGAGAGGAGCGTCAATGAATATCAAAGCAAGAGTTAGTTGCTTGTTGTTCGTGGCAATCATGGCGTGCGCGGGTCTAATCGCTAGCGGTCAGACGCGCGTCTATTTTGCTCGCGGCGCGACCCGAGCCACCGTCCGCGGTTATCTTCGTGGCATCCGCAACGAAGAAGCGAACTTCGTACTTCGCGCCAAAGCGGGTCAGCACATGCGAGTCGAGATTCGTGGCCGCGGCGCGACGCGCGGCATGGTGACCTTTCCATCAGGCGAGGGTGAGGGAGGTCCGGGCGGCGTTATCTTTGACGGCATCCTGCCGGACACTGGCGACTATGGAATTCGCGTCACTGAAAGCACCATGGCCAACGCCTGGCGCGGCAGCTTCTCCGTCATCATTGACGTCGTTTCGGAAGGCTCAAGCAGCGGTAATCAGGATCTGTCGCGGTATGCGGGCCGGTATCCAAGTGACCTGTTCCGCGGCGCGCCCGGCTTACGGACGCGCCTGCGCACTCTGCTCGGTTCGAATTACAACTCTTTCTTCGCGAGGCTGCAGACGGAGATGCCGATTGAAAATGACGGTGGTGTATTGATTGTGCGTGGCTGCATGGCGCACCAGTGCACTATCGAAGAAGCCATCCTGGCGATCGATCTGGGTAATGACACTCTGCACTGCGCGATTAAATCAAACAGCCGGTTCAGGACCTGGAGCGAGCGAGGAAGTGTTCCCGCGGCGCTCAGCCGCGCCATGCGACAGTAATAGTCAGGCGTGAGAAGCGAGCGCAACCGCGCCCCGGCCTGAGCAATTCTTAGAACACCTCGGGCGGAAAGTGTTAAAGCCTCGAATAGGTCAGCCCCGTCTGTCCCTGATACTTGCCACCGCGATCCTCATAACTCACGTCGCAGTCTTCGTCTGATTCCAGGAAGACCACCTGGCCGATGCCTTCGTTGACATAGACGCGCAAGGGAAGGTCGGCGAGATTCGCCAATTCTACGACTAGTCGCCCAACCCATCCTGCTTCGAGCGGCGTCGTGTTCACCAGCAAACCCGCGCGCGCGTAGGTTGATTTGCCCATCGCGATGCCGGTGACGTTGCGCGGCATGTGAAAAGTCTCGACGGTCACGCCCAGCGCGTAGGAGTGCGGCGGCAGCAAATAATATTTCGAGCCGTCTTCCGCTGTTTGCAGCGGCGGTTCGACCAGCGAACTCTCATCGAAGTGTTTCGGATCGATCTCACGTCCGTGAATTGGCGAGAACACCCGAAAGCCGTCGTCGGCCAGACGCATGTCGTAACCGTAACTCGACGCGCCCGCCGAGATGATGCGGCGGCCTTCGACCTCGCGCACCAGGCGGCCTTCGAATGGATGAATGAGTTGCGCCTCTTCGGCCATTTGGCGAATCCAGCGATCTGATTTGACTGTCATTTAATGTCCTAAGAGCGTCAGTACCACCTGCGATAGCGGGTGGCTCTTGTCAGTACCACCTGCGGTAGCGGGTGGCTCTTGTCAGTACCACCTGCGATAGCGGGTGGCTCTTGTCAGTACCACCTGCGATAGCGGGTGGCTCTTGTCAGTACCACCTGCGATAGCGGGTGGGTAATTTGAGATGCGAGCGCGCCAGAATACAACAGAACCACAAGCGGCAAGAACAGAAGCCACAAAAAAGCACAAGAAGCGCAAGAATAACCGCCAAATCATTTGTGCCTCTTGTGCCTTTTCGTGGCTGGTTCGTTTTTATCTGCGCTAATCCGTGTTTACCCCGTTGAGATAAGTCTTTCTATCTCACGGGGTAAATCTGTGGCTTTCTCATCACGGCCCGAATCTTTGCCGGTACTCAGTTGAATTCACAAAGCCGGTGACCATTCCGCGTGGGTCGTTTGATTGGTCCAGTACCTGAATCCAGGCAAGATAAAATGCGTCCGGCTGCCGCCGCAGATATCCAAAGTACTCCATCACCGCGTACGCCTGGTGGTTGTACTTGTTCGACACCTCAGGGCTTTCAACTATCTGTCTCAGCACCTGCGCCCGCGTCAACGTAGCATTGTTCAAGCCGTCGATCATCGATTGCCGGCTTGACAATGTCACGCCTGCTGTTTGCAGCAACAGATCGACATACGAGGTGTTGCCCGCGGGAGTGTTGGGAAAACTGTAAGCGCTGGTAAACGCCGGCCGCGCCATGAAGTTCGCGATGAAGGCGACCTTCGCCGCTTCCAACTGCGCGTCCGTGAGAAACCCGCTCACGCTCGCCAGGTCGGGCACGAACTCCGCATAGTCGGGCTTCCGCCCAAAGGCCACTGGATAAAACCGGTAGACGAAGTAGCCGCGCTGCTGAAACTCTGCCGATTGAAAGAAGAGTTGCGAGACGTGGATCCGATCGCATTGCGTGGTGTCGCCGGTGCAGTTGTTGATCGTGCTGGTCCAGCCGGCAAAGCCCGGTGGGTCAGGTTCGCGGTTCAGGAAATCTATGTACTGCTGGCGCACAAAGAAGTCCGTGTTGTCGATCGGATTTGGGCCGTTGCTGCTGCCGTCGTTGTCGATGATGGTCACAGTAGCAGTCGCTTGCGCGCCGAGCGTTGCACCGCTTGGACTGTTGAGACCGATGGTGAAGGTCTCGTTGCCTTCGGCGTAAGAGTCGTCGACGATGGCGATCGAGAAAGACTTGGAAGTTTCGCCCGCGGCGAACGACATGGTGCCGAGCGTGTTGATGTAATCGCAGCGAGGCGAAGCGATGCCATTGAAGACGTTGCAATTGGTCAACCCCGCCGCATCATTCGTCGCAAAGCTGACCGCAGCGCTGCTGGTCGTGTCGCCACTGCGCGTGAGAGCGATGTCCACGCGCGGCCCGGTCTCGCTGACGGTGTACGACGCGGTGCTGAATTGGATGGTGTTCGTCGGGGCAGTGACCAGCGCCAAGCCCGTCACGGCAGGAAATCCAGTGGCGCCCACTAATGTGTTCGCGCCGGTAGTCTTGTTGATGCGGTAAAGATTGCCGCCTCCCGTCTTCCCCGAACTGCCTGCATAGAGATTTCCGTCCGGGCCGAACTCAAGGCTTCCGGCATTAAACCCGACGGATCCAATAGTCGTGGCCAATCCGGTCGACAAATTGATCGTCACGAGATTGGATGTTCCTCCGCTTTGGTCACCTGGGCCGCCGGTGCTGCCATACATGGTTCCAGTTGTCACGTCGTAAGCCAAACCTGAAATCGGCCGCGTTAACCCGGTTGGCCCTATTACCGTGGACACACCGGTAAACGGATTCAGCGTACGAAGCTGCGAGGCTCCGCCATTAATTGTGATCGTGGTGCCGTAAAGCGTGGAGCCGACCCATTCCAACCCGGTAAATGATGCGCCGTTCGAGATTGGACTACCGATTCCTGCGCCAGTGCTGATATCAAATTCCTGTCCCGCGAACGCACCGTCAGGAAATTGCGTGAAGGCGCGCCGGGTGACGTTGTCAAACTCAATTTCGGTGCTGAAGCCACCGGGCAAATTCCCAACCAGCGTGCCCGCGCCGGTGGTCAGATTAATTGTGAATAACTGGCCGACGTCGCTCGCGCCGAACAGCGCCGGGAGGGTAGGTCCCGCGACGGTGCAGAAGCTCGGCGATGATGACGACAGCGTAAAGGTGTAGTTTCCGCCCAGTTCCGACGTGCCAGTGGCCGAGAACACGACAATCGCAAAGCTCGTGTTGCCCGGGACGGTAAACCGAAATGCTGTGACCACCGGGGGAATGGCACTGCTAGCCCCGGGGTCGCCCAGATAACGCGCGGTATTGGTGATGTCAGCCGCGGTGAAGGGTGCAAGGAATGCAGCGATCTGATAATTCGCGTTCGACGGTGAATTAACCGTTAGCGTCGCTCGTATGCAGATTGGCGAAGCCGAGGGGTTGTTGAAGTTATAGGCGTCAAAAGGGAAAGTGCCCGCAATACTTCCGGGGAAGGTATTTGTATTGCACGTGCCCACGATCCCGCCACGATTCAGGCGGTTCGTCAACGTGCCCGTAGTGCCGGGCGATGGTGGACTGCCAAGGTTTGCTGTAACAGAGCAACCGCTAACCGGCGAGGGCGAGGGCGAGGGCGAGGGAGTCGGCGTTGGACTAGGCGTTGGTGTCGGCGAAGGACTTGGCGCCGGAGTCCCCCCGATCAGAGCTTCCCACACCCCGCGCCCGTGCGTACCTACACGAAGGACACGATTGGCGTCCTGAAGCTTCATGTCAAAGACGGCCACGCGTGGCAAGCCTGTGCCGTAGGCAACCCAGTTAGCGCCGCCATCAGTTGATGCATAGACACCGATGTCGGTGCCGGCGAAAAGATTGTTGGAATTTGCGGGATCGATGGCGAAGGCATTGATCGGAATGGGGGGAATGCCATTGCCAGCCGCGGCCCAGATGGGCGCGCTCGGCGAAGCGCCCGCAGCCGCGCCCAGGTTCGTGATCTTCCAGACGCCCAAGCCAGCCGGCGCAAAGAAAGAAAAGGCGACGTAAGCGACATCCTTGTTGGTTGGATCGATCATCGCGCGGCCAACGAACTTGTTGATGACGCTGCCGTTCGGATTTGCAGGAAACGATCCGCCGGTAATGTTGACCATCGTCGAAGAGCCGGTGGAAGTCGCCCACACTTGTCCATCCTGCATACCGACGATGCGATAGTTGTCGTCCTGTGGTGAGATGGCGATTGTGCTGATAGGCGAGACTACAGTTGAGTTGGGAGGGCATGTAGGTATTGGGCAAATAGTACTAATGGGAGCCTGACTAACGACGGTCATGTGATCGCCGCGATCGGTGGAACGATAGAGACGATCCGTTCCGAAATACACGGTATTCGGCGAGCCCGGACCCAGGGCCATCGGCGCATAGAACAGGACGGCGTTGGTTCGACTGATGCCGTTATTAATCAGAGCTTGAGTGCCATCGCACGGTACAATCGTCGAGATATCGCCAACACCGAAATCTCCGCGCGTGGGCCAAGAGTCGAAAATGGGGAGGCACTTCGTATTGATGATTCGGTCAAAACCGATCTGGCTTCCCGTCGCATTGAAGAAGGTGTGATACATGGTTACGTTGGTCGTGTCCGTCGCGCTCTGATCGATTAACGAGTAGCCGCCATCGCCACCTTCAGCGTTTCTCCAGTTTCCTCCAGACGTTTGCTGATACTCCGTCCCGTTGTCCTGAGTACCGCCAATCATCAGATTTCGGTCGAGCGGATGGACGGCGATGCCTTCGAACTGGAGAGTGTTCAGCGAAGCGTGGTTCAGGTTCGTCCACGCGGAACCCGCGGCCATACTCGACAATCGCTTCCAAACGCCGCCGTCATTTCCAGTGTAGATATTGCCGGCGCCATCAAAGAACAATGAATGATCGTCAGGATGCAAACCGGTACTATCGTTTTGGAAGGAGGTACCGCCATCTGTCGATTTTCTGACCACGCCTGAGCACGAAGTTGACGAAGTCTGACCACCGATGTAGACCACATTGGCATTATTGGGATCGACGGCAATCGGCATGTCGTAGAAGCATTGCCCGCCGCAGAATCCGCGGCCTCCGGCTAGTTGTCCGCTCCACGTCGCCCCACCGTCGATCGATTTATACAGAACACCAGCGGCCGAGGCACTGCAGCCCGCCGGGGTTGGTGTCGGCGTTTCACTTGTGCCGGCGTACACAGTTACGGTGCCGCCCACGTTGTTAATCGCTAAGCTCACCCGAGTTCCGTTAGGCAAGGACAAAACTTGGGAAAAAGTTGGGGTTCCCGAAAGCGCGTTGATCGAACGGTAGATGCCGCCGACCCCTGTGCTAACTCCCAGCACCGAGACGATTATGTTGCTTGGATTGCCCGGCCCCGGCTCCATGGCCATGTCGGACACATCGAGATTGCCGGTCGGCGGACTATCCAGGCTGCTGATGTCGGTGGTTACGACGAGCTTCTGAAAACTCACCAAGTTGAAAGCATCGGTCGCGTTGGTGGAACGATAGACGCCTCTGGTGCCAAGAGGAGGAGCTGTATTGCTCAGCGAATTGGCTCCGCTGCCGGCAACACCGCGCCCCGTCGAAACAAAGATAGTTGCCGAGTTGCTCGGATCCACAAGAATCTTCGTTATCCCGCGTCCGTTGAAAATGTTATAGGTGCGGTTGCCGATTGTTTGCGATGGATTGATTGGGCCAACCAGAGTGGCCGACGTGTCGGCATTATCAATGCGGTATAAGCCCGCGCCAAAAAAACAATCGCCACACGCATTAAACTCTCCCGTGCCTACGTACAAGGTCGTCGGACTGTTCGGAGCGATCGCTAATGCGCCAATTGCGAGTGACTGAGCGTTATCAAAGATCGACACCCACGTTGCGCCCCCGTCAAGTGAACGCCAAACGCCGCCCTGCGCCGTGCCCAGATAGACCTTGCTTGCGTTAGTTGGATCAACCACGACCGAGGTGGCGCGCCCGCTAACTGGAACATCGACAGGAGGGTTCGGAGGATAGGTACTACCAAAGCCGTTTGGCAGCGGCGCGGGACCCAGCGCAGTCCAGGCCGGCCCGACCATCGGGACGAAGCCCAAGAAGGCGGCTAGCCGATCGAAAACCGAACTCTTTGACGCACTCTCGAGTTGGCGTTGTTGTTCTTCCATCTCCTGGATGGCGCGGCCGCGCGCTTGAGGATCAAATGGCCGGCCCGGCTCGATGCCACGCTTCAATCCGACGTACTCGTCGCGCATTCGCAGGTAAGTTTCCTTATCGATCTTCCCGTGGAATTTCGTCGGCATGTCCGGATCGTTTCCGTCCTCTTCGCCTTGTTCGTCTTGTCGAGCTTGACGATTTTCAATCTCCTTCGCTTCATTGTCGCTCCGTTTACTGGGACTTGGACCAGCGAACGGGTAAATCTGCTGGCTGCCGGAAGACCCCCCGCCACCCTTTCTCAATTCGTCCCTCTTGCTATCAGCCGGCGAGCCGAAGACTCCCGTCATAAGAAACAGAAGGAGACCAACCAAAAGAATCATCAATAACTTTCTAGGTTTCATTTCAGAAATCCAATTCTAATTTTGCAATTGAAAGGTTTGCGCTAATGAAAGCGCTTCCGCTAACCAGCCTGGCGGCGCAACCTTCGTTTCGTTCTCCCAAACTTTAGTTGACGAGGAAAGCACTTGACGTTCGCCGGCAAGAATCAAAGAAAGCACGCGGGGATCACGTTGAGTTTCAGCCGTTTGAGACATCCAGGGCTGCGCATCTGGCGTCCGACGATAAGAAATGCACATATCAGCATTCCCGAGGCAAGTAAACTTTATTACCCGGCCCGATGGTTGTCAACGCTGCGGTCCAACCAAGCGCGATTAATGTGCTCATCAACGATGGAGGCGTTGGAAGAAAGCCGGGTCGCCGTTGCATACTATCACCATGGAATTTGCCAACCAGAGGTCGGGCGATTTTTACTGCAAGAAGTTTCTTGTCGGTGCTTCTATTTTCCTGCTCCTGGTGGGTCGGGCGCCGGCGCAGAGCGAAAGCGCGAGGAAATTGTCGGCGATATCGGCATTGGCTGTTGCTTATGAGGACGCCGGGCCCTCGCCTTCGAGGGGTTTCAGTTGCCTGCCAAAAGATGTCCGCGCTGACGAAGCGGTCTCGTACGGGATAAAGGGGAAATCAATCTTGACCGTGGAAAAGAAACTCGCCGAAATGAAAGCTCGCTGTCGCCGGGGAAAACTTGTTGATGCCAGAGGCCGTGAGATTCGCTTCTTTCGCGTTTCTTGCTGGGGCAATCCGCCGACCGATTATCAGGAAATCCGCCAGCGAGAAAACGAAGAACTCGCAAAATTGAAAAAGCGTTACGCGGTGATCGTGTTTACCTGCAACCCAATGATTCAGTAACGCGGCTTACTCCGCCTAGAATTTCTGTCCGATCTTTTCAGCGCGCATTCTGTGTGCAGCAAGTTCCCAAGTCTCTTTGAGCAAGAGAGTAGTGGTGCTTTAAGCCCGATTCATCGGGCTTTCCCAGAGGGTTACTAGACCGGCCGTTTGACGGCCGGGTTTGGCGGTGACGAATCGCCCCGAAGCACGCTTCAGCGTGCTTCATTCCCACGCCCTTTAGCCAAGACAGCCAGATGGCTAAAGCCCACGACGAGAAGGGGGCTAAAAGCCCCCTACATAAACTCGTATTGCCGCACTACCCAGCCGTAAAACGGCTGGTCTAGAAACCCTGCGGGCAAGCCGCATGAATGCGGCTGCAGGCGCTGATCGCATTTTCATCTTCTGGACGGATTTGGCTGCGGCTCTGTCGCGCTGTGGCTCCGCGGTGAATCCCCCGCACGAAAGCGTTCTAGAATCTCTGTCCGATCTTCTCAGTGCCGAATGTGCCGATGCCATTGAGTCGAAACGCGAAGACCACGCGGTTCTCGTTGCGCAAGCCTACGTTGAAAGTGAAGTACTGGGCGGTAATCGCACAGCATTTCCAGGTGTAACCCGCCGTCGCGGTCGAGCTGATCAGCGAGCGGTTGCCCGCAAAAGGATGCTTCTGAAAATCAAAGAAGAGCGAGAGGCCGCCAAACAATCCTTTGTCGCGCTTGCCGAGAAAAATCGACGGACTCCACTGCGAGCCGCGCAGCGTGCCCGGTTCCCTTCCTCGAGCATCGGAAAACTGTCTCAGGCTGGGCACCAGTTCGACCGCCCGCGTGTAATAAAAAGTCGAAAACGCCTGGAGGAAATCGCGGTTGATGCCAAACGTGGCCGACATCGCGCGCAAGCCGGGGCCGTGCGTGTCGATGTCGGTGCGAAAGTCGCCAAACAAATTCTGCGTCGGGCGATAGCGCACGTCTATGTTTAGCGGCGAATACTTGCGTGGCACGGCGCCATAGCTGAACCCCGAGAAAGTGTCGATGGGATAGAACTGATTGCGCTGTCCGGGCTTGAGCGCGCCCCCAAAGTACGGATCGAAGAAATACTTTTGGCGAATCGTGACGGTGAGCGCCTCGTAAGGCTGCGTGGACAACGGCGCTTTTCTTCCGCGGGCGGCGAGCGCGGCTTTCTTGCCCACGTTCTCGGTCGAACGCCGCACATAGAAGCGATTCGAAATGCCGTATTCGATCTCGTTTGTGTCGGCGATGGCGTCAATATAATCAAAACGAAGAATGCGATCAAAGTCGTCAATGCCGGCGATGCGGCGATAGATGATGTAAGGCTCGATCACGTGACGAAACAGGATCGAACCGTCGCTGCGCCGAAAATTCCTGGCCAGCGCCGGCGGCCGCAGGTCCAGTTCAAACTCGCCGTAACCGCGCACCACGTCGCGAGCGAGCACCAACTTTGTCGTCGGGTCGATCGAATTCGAATAGTAAGTGGCGCGCGCGCCGGCCGTGGCTGTCAGCGACCAGCCGGCAAAACTCAGCGGCAGCGTCAGACTGGGATGAAAATCGAAGCGCTGGACGATTGACGGCGTCGTGATCGGATCGCGTCCGGCCTCTTGCCGAAAGAGCGCCAGGTCGCCGGCGGTTTCCTTGCGGCTGACTCCTTCGACGCCGCTTTCAAACGAGAAGTAGACGGGAATTTTTTCCAACCAACGCAGCGGCGACGGGCGCCGATCGAAAGTGATGCTCGGCAGCTCGCGAATTCTGATCTGCGAATTCTGTAGCGACGTGGCCTGCGAATTCAAACGCAGATTCAAACTGTAAGCGTGATAGTTTTTGTTGAGGAAAACCTGCGAACGTTCTTCCGGCGAGATCGCCTGCTGAATCGAATCGGAGAAAACCTGGCGGAACGCCAGGCTGGAAGTGATGTTCACATCAGCCGCCGCCAGAAAGCCGTTGGGAAAATAGTGCACCGCGTCTATATAGAAACTCGATCCTCCCTGGTCGGGATTCGTGGCGCTGGCCTTCGGCCCGAAGACGCGATCTTTAACGAGATAAAAACCCAGGTTGAGAAACGAGCGAGAGTTGGCGCGCGTCCTGAGATCGGCGCCAATGCCGAAGCCGCGCTTCGAAAAGAGATCTCCGCGCACCGTGAAATCAGCAGACCTGCCGAGCGTTTGATAGTAGCCTTCGGAAAGGCGAAAGCCCTTGGCGCCTGAGCCACTGAACGTCGGCGTCAGGAAACCTGACGAACGATCGCGATGCTTGAGCGACAACGAAGCGTACGGAAAATAGATAATCGGGATCTTCTTAACGCGGAAAGTCGGCGAGACAAGGCGTACGCGATCGCCGGTCTTGATCCTGGCCCGCTTGGCGTGAAAGCTCCACTTCGGCGTTTCTTCATCGCACGCGGTAACCTCGCCATTGATGATGATGATTGTGTCGAGGCTGATCTTCTCGACTCGATCAGCGGTGAAGTACATCCGCGTGCCATCCTGAGTTTGATTCGTGTAGCCGGTCGAGTCGACAAAGAAGCCGGTCTTCGTCCGGTAATTCCATTCCGCGCGGCTGCCGGTGATGCGTTGCTGATCGCCCTGATCGAAAACCACGTTGCCTTCGGCGACGACTTTGTTGGTCGCTTCGTAAACCGTCACTTTGTCAGCTTGCAGCCGGTACGTGCCGATGCGCGCGTCAACGTTGCCTTCGTAAAGCGCGACCACCGCGCCTTTTGTGCCCGAGACAGTTTTCTTGTTGGCATCGACGCGCAGTTCGTCGCCCGGTTGTATCGATGGCGGTTTCCCGGGTGACGTAGGCCGTACCGGTTGATCCTGTTGCAGCGGATTTACGTTCGGCGTGTCGGTGATGGGATTAGTGACTTTCCGTTCGACCGGGCTGGTCTCTTGTCCCCAGGCCGGACGCGGCGCAGCCATCACGAGAATGATTACAATAGCGAAAAAGATCAGCAGCGACGAAGCGTTTGATCGGGAAGTGACGCGCAAGAGAGAGTCATTACTTCGGCGATGAATCAACTTGCGCATCGTCAGCTAGACGTTCGTAACCAGGTGCGACTGTTTTTGTGAAACAAACCCGCCGATGCTAACATGCGCCGCCAACCGCGAACAAGCTGGTTTGCATTTCAGTATTCTTCGCTCTGAAGTGAATGGAAGATACCGCACCATCCGCCGGTGAGACTACGAATTCTGTGCGCTTGATGATCGTTGCCGGCGAAGCGTCAGGCGATGCGCACGCGGCCGCGCTGGTGAGCGCCCTGCGCGCAGCCGCGCCCGACATTCAATTCGACGTTTTTGGATCGACGGGCGCGCAGATGCGCGCCGCCGGCGTTGACTCGGTCGTGCACGCGGACGCACTGGCAATTCTGGGGCTGTGGGAAATCGCGCGCGCTTTGCCAAAGTTTTGGCGCGCTTTTGGCGAACTAAGACGCGCGGCCGCCGCGCGAAAGCCTGACGCGGTGATCCTGGTTGACTGGCCTGACTTCAACTTGCGTCTGGCGCATTGGCTGCACCGTCGTGGCTTTCGAGTTGTCTATTACATCAGTCCGCAGTTGTGGGCCTGGCGTTCTTACCGCGCGCGCAACGTGCGGCGCGATGTCGATCTCCTGCTGTCGATTCTGCCGTTCGAAAAAGACTGGTACGCCGCGCGCGGCATGACGCACCTCGAATACGTCGGCCACCCTTTGGTCGGCGCAGTGCGCGCCAGCTGCGATCGCGAAGAATTCTGCCGGCGCCACAATCTCGACCCGTCACGACCGATCGTCGCGCTGCTGCCCGGCAGCCGGCACAAGGAACTGGTTCGTATTCTGCCGCCAATGCTTGACGCGGCAATATCGATTTCGCGTCAGCGTTCCGACGTTCAATTCGTTTTGGTGGTCGCACCGAATCGTGATCCGAATGAAGCGCGGGAAATCCTTTCGCGCGATCGCTACGATTCGCTGCAAGCCTGTTTGCGCGTCGTTCATCACGAAACGCGCGAGGCGCTCGGTGCCGCCGATGCCGCGGCGGTCGCCAGCGGTACCGCGACGCTGGAAGCCGCGCTGCTGGGCACGCCAATGGTGATCGTTTACAAAGAATCATTTCTGAATTGGCACATCCTGGGAAGCTTGATTACCGCTGAACATTACGGCCTCGTAAACCTGATCGCCGGTCGCCGAGTAGTGACTGAGCTGATGCAAAACGAACTGAACCGTGAGCATCTGGCGCGAGAGCTGCTCGCCCTGCTCGATCCCGATCGGAACCGTGCGATTCGTGATGAACTGCGTGAGGTATCTGAGAAACTAGGCGAAGGCGGCGCTTCGCTGCGAGCGGCCCGGGCGTTTTTGGAATTCATTGGCTGATGCGGGCACAGTCAGTACCGCCTGCGTTAGCGGGCGGGTAAATCGCAGCAAGTGGGGCACTAGCCCGACCGTGAGGGAGGGCTCATTTCTACCTAATAAACAAGGAGAACTCCGAAGACATGGCACGTCGTTGGAAAAAGTTTGCCGGCATCACCTTTCTCGTGATCATCGCTCTGATAGTTCTCGGAATCACTTTTACGATCGGCTGGCGTCCGTTCATCGGCGCGAAGAAGCGCGCGCTCACGGATCGAAAACTTGAAGCAACGCCGCAAGACTCGCCCGCGGCAAGTATCTGGTCGATGGTGTAACGGGATGCTTTAGCTGTCACACGGACGCCGACTGGTCAAAGCTGGGCGCGCCACCGGTCGCCGGACGCGAGGGATCGGGTCACGTTTGGGCCGACCAGGACATGCCGTGGTTGATCGCGCCAAACATCACGCCCGACAGAGAAACCGGCGCCGGCAGGGCGAGTGACGACACCTGGGCGCGCGCCATTCGCGAAGGAATCGGGCATGACGGACGAGCGCTGTTTCCGAGCATGCCTTATCCGGATTATCGACAAATGTCCGACGAAGACCTCGCTTCAGTGATCGCGTATGTGCGTTCGGTTCCCGCCGTGCGCAATCAGTTGCCGACAACGAAGATGCCCTTCCCGCTCAACTTTCTAATGCAGAACATGCCTGACCCGGTGACGGCAACGGTCGCGGCGCCCGATCAATCGACGCCCGTGGCGCGGGGCGCGTATCTGGTGCGCATGGCCGCATGCGCTGAGTGTCACACGCCGCAAGAGAAAGGCCAGCCGCTCGCAGGAATGGAATTCGCCGGCGGCTTCATCCTGAAAGAACCAAAGGGCGACGTAGCCTCGTCGAACATCACCCCCGCCGCGTCGGGAATTGGTTACTACAACGATGCTACGTTCGTGCAGGCCCTCCGTACCGGCAAAGTCGGCGCGCGCCCGCTGCACGCCTCGATGCCGTGCTGGTTCTACGGCAAGATGACGGACGATGATCTCAAATCCGTGTTTGCTTTCTTGCTAACGCTGAAGCCGGTCAAGCATCAATTGGACAACACTGAGCCTCCGACTTATTGCCGCCAGTGCAAACAAAAGCACGGATTCGGCGCAACGAATTGAGGAGTAAATCATATGCGGGGCAATCTGGCCTGTTCTGCGGGTAATCTGACCAGCGCTGTTTGCTGGACGAGCGCGTATGCCCTTCGTCCACCTATTTCCGCATCATGCCGTTGATTCGCTGAACTCATTCAGTTCGCTTTCCAACTCAGGCTGATGCTTTATCGCAAAACGGTCACATTGAGAGTTGTCCCTCACGGCGCCGAAAGGTAGAATTGATTTTGCTCACGCCTCCCGCCCTGAGCTAAGACGAAAATTGAATCAGGAGACCGAAGGAAACCCTTGACTGTTCGTACACTGTTACCCCGCTTGTTCGTCGCCAGCTTCGCTCTGAGCCTCGCGGCGAGCGCAGCCGCGCAAACAAACGATCCTGACGGCCGCTTACGTTCCGTTCTGACGAACCAGGTCACGTTAAAACCGATCGAGACCGCGCCGATCGCGATTCCGCCGACGAGGATCGAAAGTCGCGCGCCGCTGACTTCGATTAGAAATGGTTCCCTGCTCGCACGCTTTCATGACTCGCTGACCGCGGCAATCGAAGATCGACTGGGCTCGCATTATCATTACGGCGGCACCGGCCCGGAGGCTTTCGACTGTTCGGGTTTCGTTTGGAGCAGTTTCCAGGCCGCCGGAATAAAGTTCCAGCGCGGTCCTGCGCGTTCCTATTGGGCGGCGTTTGCGCCGGCTGCAAAAGACGATGAGTTCAAGTTTGGGACGATGGTTTTCTTCAGCGGCCTGACGCACGTCGGAATCGTTGCCGACGAAAAGGGCTTCTATCATTCTTCGCGTCACAATGGCGTAATCTATTCGCCGTTCAACGACTATTGGCTTTCGCGCATCGATGGATTTCGCCGCTTGCCTTTGGAATCGATGCAGGCGCCCTTGAATGAGAAGGCGCGCGCCACGAAGCCGGCAACGAATGCGCAGAGCGTGGAAGACGAGAATGCTCCCTGAGTGAACTGAGGTATTCAGAAACGCGAAAGGCCGCCACGGATCGTTTCCATGGCGGCCTCTTAATTTGCCTGTTCAAAGTCATGAGCCCTCCCTTACGGTCGGGCTAGTGCCCCGCTTTTGATCCCCGGATGGTCAGCTCTTCGACACAAACCCGGCGCGGTGATCTTCGTCGCGCTTCTCCCAGACGACGATGATCTTATCGATGGCCACGTAACACACCTGGCCGTCGTCATCCTTCAAATGCAGCACGCCTTTGTCGACCTTGACGACTTCGCCGCTCACGCTCGAGGCGCCGCCGCAGAAGGCGTCGATCTTTCGACCAATCAATGTGGCCAGAAATTCCTGCATGGAAAACCCTCAGCCGTCACCGTTGCGAAAAGTTATCTGCACCAGCGGCACGACCGTGTCATCGCCCTGCTGCTCGCGTTCGAATTGCAGCAAATCATAATAAGCGCAGCGCCTGGTGATGGGAAACTCCTGACAGACTTGCGGCCGCGCCGCGTAGATCGTGCATTGCCGCGTCAACGGATTCAGGAAGGTGCAGGCCTCGCCAAAAATAGGATCTGCCTTTTGCCGCAGGACTCGCTCGTCGTCGTAGAGTTTTGTAAAGCGCCGGCTGGCCGTTTGCTCATCGACTTTGAAATGCTTCGCCAACCGCTTGAGGTCGCGCTGATTGACCTGCACCCGACCGTAAACCGAGCAACAATACGCTGGACATTTTGAACAATCGTAATAACCGTTTTGCTCTTCTCTCACTAACTTCCCCTGCTCGTTGGTTACTTTCGTTTTGATTTTCGATATTCCTTCAAAAGCAACTGCATGAACTCTTCGCGGCGATCGTAGAGCCGTCGGGGCGGTCGCGGGCGATGTTTTGCCAAAGCGTACGCCGTGATGATTGGCAGCGCCACTGTCGTGTCGAGGTAACACACAACGGCGTCGGGCAAGCGATCGGGATCGACCTTGCCCCACGAAACAGCTTCGCCCGGCGTCGCGCCCGACAGTCCGCCGGTGTCCGGCCGCGCGTCGGTGATTTGCAGAAAGTAATCGTGGCCGCGCTCGTTGATGCCCAGCACTTCCTGTATCTGCGGCTCAGTCTGCAGCGCAAAATTTTTCGGCGAGCCGCCGCCCAGAATGAAAATCGCCGAGCGCCCACCCTTCTTTTGCGACGTGCTTTTTAACCTGCCAGTACCTCGCGCGGGCCTGTTGTCATCGCGAATCAATCCGCGTTTCGCGGCCAAAACGATCGACGCCGTTTCGTTCACATCAAACGACGGGTCGAGCACGAGTTTGTTGCCCTGCAAGCTCTTCGCCGCCACGTTCATGCCGATCGAAGAATCGCCCGGCGACGAAGTGTAAAGCGGCACGGCATACTCGTGCGCGGCGGCCATCAACGATTTGCGCTTCGAGCCCAGCTTGCGCTCGCGTTCCAGCACGTATCCGCCGGCGAGATAGTGAAATTCTGCCGTGGACATCGGGCGCTGAAACTCCGGGCCTTCAATCACGCGCCGAAAGAAAGCGTCCGTATCGAGCAGCACGGTATAGTCAAAAAAGATGTCGTAGATGCGCACGACCTGCTCGTCGCGCAAAACGATGTCGGACGTCTGCGCGTTGCCTTCGTGCATCGACAAGCCGATACCGAAATGCGTGTCGTGATAAAAATTCGCGCCCGTCGAGATGATCCAATCGATAAATCCGGCCTTAATCAACGGAATCAATGCCGACATGCCCAGACCCGCCGGCGTCAGCGCGCCGGTCATCGTCACGCCGACTGTAACGTCGGGCTCCAGCATTTTTTGCACAAAGAGCCAGCACGCTTCGCGCAGACGCGCCGCGTTGTAGGCGAGAAACGCGCCGTCAACCAGATCAACGAGTTTCGTATCGCCAGTGATGGGCGCCGGATCGATTGACCGGCCGCGCAGGAACTTGCTGGGTTTTCTTGCCAAGACTGTCGGTTAGATGAATTGAGTTCGCAGAGCGAACTCTGAATCTAGCTCAATTCGAGTGTGGGAGTCTATTCCGCAGCGGCAGTCTTTGCCCGCCTCAGTCTTACTCGCCCAATCCGTTT
The DNA here is from genome assembly GCA_035545035.1 of Pyrinomonadaceae bacterium. Classification (GTDB taxonomy): domain Bacteria; phylum Acidobacteriota; class Blastocatellia; order Pyrinomonadales; family Pyrinomonadaceae; genus UBA11740. The sequence goes on along the minus strand of DASZZL010000197.1, from coordinate 15,892 downwards.
CTCTTCCGCTTCCAGGACTTCGACTTCGATGCCGCGAAACGACAGACGCTCGCCTGCGTGCGGCACGCTGCCTTTCTCGGCGATCACCAGGCCCGCGATCGTCGTGAAGTCATCCGCTTCGATCTCCATGCCGAACAGGCGCTCGATCTTTCCGATCTCAACGCCGCCAAGCACCTCGTAAGCGCCGTCGCCCGATGGAACGATCTCTTCCGGCTCTTCGCCGCTGATGTCTTCGTCTTCGATCTCGCCGACGATCTCTTCCAGGATGTCCTCGACCGTGACCAACCCGGCGACGCCGCCGTATTCGTCGATCACCATCGACAAATAAACGTGCGCCTTCTGCATTTCTTCCAGCAGCTTGGCGACGGGTTTGGTTTCGGGAACAAAATAGACGCACCGGATGAACGGCGTAATCGGCAAATCCGCTTTGCCGGCCGCCAAGGATGGCAAAAGGTCGCGCACGTAAATCATTCCTTCGACGTTGTCGACTTGATCGCGATAGACAGGCAGGCGCGAATGCTTTGATTCGATGATCAGGTTGCGCGCATCACGAACCGTGGCGGTTTTGGGCAGCGCGACGATTTCCGTGCGCGGTGTCATCACTTCGCCCACGCGCGTATCGCCAAATTCAATTGCCGACTGAATCAGCTCACGCTCTTCTTCCTCGATGATCCCTTCGGCCTCGCCCACGTCGATGAGCGCTTCGATATCGTCGCCGTTGTCTTCTTCAACTTCGGCAGAGAGCGCTTCTTCCAACTGCTCCTGCATCCGCAAGCGATCAAAAGAGCGATGCCACGGCTCAGCCGCGTAAGCCAGTACGCGATAAAAGGGACGCAGGAGAGGCAAAAGTCGCAGCACTTTGCTTTCAGGATTGCGCAGAGAAATCAGACGCGGAATGAACTGGCGAAAAATTCCCGCCGGCAACAGGCCCAACGCCAGCGCGATGAACAGCACCACAGGATTCCCCAAAAACCATTGCAGCGAGATGTAGGTGATCAGGACTGAGAACGCGACCAGGAGGATCTGAATCGCGGCTGACAGAGTGAAGTCAAAACGCGGACGGTTTTCCAGAATCTCTTTGAGGAACGGCGCGTAACGCGCGGTGGGGTGCTCTTCCGCTTCGGCGGCCAACCGCCGCAGTCCCACGTCGCTCAACTGGCCAAACGCCATGTCAACGGTCGCGAGAAAAGTCAGCGCGACGAGCAGGAAAAAACTTACCGCTAATTCGATTTCCATGAAAGCAGGTAAATAGTAAGCCGTGAATCGTAAATAGACAAAAGCGATCTAACTATTGCGTTCTCCCTCTCCCTCTGGGAGAGGGCTGGGGAGAGGGTCTTAAGGGGGCCGCTACGCTAATGCCCTCTCCCTAACCCTCTCCCAGAGGGAGAGGGAATGATCATATTTCGAGCTTTCGCCGCAGCCGGAGCTCAAGCCGGTTCATTTCGCCTCTATCCGTTTCGTGATCGTAGCCGCACAGGTGCAGCAGCCCGTGCAGGATTAGTTGCTCAATTTCGCCCGAAAAGCTCAGCCCGTTCTCCTTCGCCTGCGCCGACGCCCGCTGAACTGAAATCACAACATCGCCGAGATGGGCACGATGCTCGGATTCGAAAACCTCGGCCTCGGTCGGAAATGAAAGCACGTCCGTCGCCTGATTCTTTCCGCGAAATTTGCGATTCAGTTTCTTGATAGCCTCGTCGCTGACGAACACGATTGTTACATCGGGTTTGTCCTTACGTATCACCCGCAAAGCCTTCACGCCGAAGTCGCGCCATTGCTTGGTGTCTAACTTACGCCGCTGACGATTCACAATCTCGATCATGCTCGCTATGACGTTCGCGGCTTTGCCGCCTGATGCGGAAAGGCTCTGCCTTTCCGCAATAACTCTCTAATTAGATCAGGGGCTCCGCCCCCAGCGGCGTAGCCGCAACACAAAAGGCACGCTCATCGGCGAGGCGAAGCCTCGCCGCACATCAGGCGGCAAAGCCGCGGACAAACTCATAAACCTGATCAAGACTTGGCTAGCTTTACATCCCGCTTTTCTTTGTGTGCGTTTCGTACGCCTTGATGATCATCTGCACCAGCTTGTGGCGCACCACATCTTTCTCACTGAAGTAAATGAAGTCGATGCCTTCGATGTTCGCCAGTACGCGCTCGGCTTCGACCAGGCCGCTGCGCTTTCCGGTAGGCAGATCGATTTGCGTCACGTCGCCGGTGATCACTGCTTTCGATCCAAAGCCGATGCGCGTCAGAAACATCTTCATCTGTTCGCTGGTCGTGTTCTGTGCTTCATCGAGAATGACAAACGCGTCGGACAACGTGCGCCCGCGCATGAATGCCAGCGGCGCAATTTCGATCACGCGCTTTTCCAACAGACGCGTCACGCGCTCGTAATCAACCAGATCGAACAGCGCGTCATAAAGCGGACGCAGATACGGATCGATCTTCTCCTGCAAATCGCCGGGAAGAAACCCAAGCTTCTCGCCGGCCTCAACCGCCGGTCGTGCCAGCACGATGCGGTTGACTTGCTTTTGCATCAGCGCCTGCACGGCCATCGCCACGCCCAGATAAGTCTTTCCGGTGCCCGCCGGGCCGATGCCGAACACGATGTCCTTTTGTTGAATTGTCTCGACGTACTTGCGCTGCATTGCCGATTTCGGCGCGACTTGTTTCTTTCCCGCGGGACTGAAACGCGAGCGCGTGAAGTAATCGCGCAGACTGTAGGCCCGGTCTTCGGCAATCTGCGCGAACGCTTCGCGCATTTCCTTGTCGGTGAACTGCCGGCCTTCGCGAAACAACTCCGAGAAATCTTCGAGGATGCGCTCGACGGTTTCGACGTCCTTCGGGTCGCCGTCAACGGTGAGGCTTTGGCCGCGCGCGTTGATCTGAACGTCGAGCAGTGACTCGAGATACTTGATGTTCTGGTCGTGAACGCCGAAGAGCGTTTCCAGACCTCTGGGTGGAAGCTCGATTTGCTTCAAATGCTGATGTGGTCTCCTTGAAGTTGAACGCCAGGGCTGGGTGAATTGAGGGTGTGAGCCTGCGGATTGCTCTGTTGCATAAGTGCGTAGCGGACGCTACTACATGCGAGCCGCGAGTGTCAACGAAACCCTGCCAGGCGCGTTCAGAGTAACCGACTTCAGTCGGGTCCTGATCGATTGAGAAAGGGCCCAACTGAAGTTGGTACTCTGAACTTCGCTGTCCCCACAGTTGAGCAGCGCCGACGCCTAAGTTATTATCGTTCGGTGGCGAATCGGAGGGGTCGCATAATTGGTAGTGCAGCGGTCTTGAAAACCGCCGCCCGAAAGGGCTTGCAGGTTCGAGTCCTGTCCCCTCCGCCATTAACGATTGCAGACCGCAGATCATCTGTGCGTAAGGAGCATAAGCCAGCCCGCGCGCGATTGCCTGATCCAACCCGGTTCTGACTGAGAAGTAGCCCTCCGCCGTTCGACTTCCGGCGAGGAACGGATGATCGCGCTCATCCGCCACCAACTCATCGTAGAAACCAAAGCCGGTCGGCCCGGCTTCATAAGCAAGAGCCACCCGTGAACGGCGGGATGTGGAGCTTTGTGCCCAGCATGGTTTCGGACATACCTGGATCATCCTCTCACAGTTGCGAACAGGGCAATGTCTTGCTCTGTAGTTGATGCCCGAGGTCATCCTTGACGGCTCTGAAGTAACCGGCCTAATGTTGTTGCAATCCGCAGTAGGTACTACAGAAGGTTGAGAAAAGAATGGGATCTCGCACAATCGTCGTCGGGGATATTCACGGTTGCTACGACGAACTGGAGGATTTGCTGGCCAAAGTTAACTTTGGCGGAGACGATCGCCTCATTTCCGTTGGCGATCTTATTACAAAGGGGCCGAAGAACAGGCAGGTGCTTGATCGGTTTATGACTGACCCCCGGTTTTCCGCAGTGATCGGCAATCATGATTTGGCTTTACGCCGACGTTGGAACGGGGAAAAGTTTAAGTTGAAGGATTCGCAGAAACCGACGCACAAGGAGCTGAAGAAAGATAAGGAACACTACGTTTCTTATCTGAACTCGCTGCCATTCATGATCGATTTGGGGACTCATCTGGTTGTGCATGCTGGACTCCGACCAGGAGTAGCACTGCACTCTCAGACTACAGGCGATCTGACCGAGTTGCGGAGTTTAGGGAAGGACCCCACCAGCCGTGATGGTACGCCCTGGTACGAGGTTTATGACGGGGAGAAGGTTGTGCTGTTCGGCCACTGGCCGGCGCCCAAACCGCGACGGGGAAAGAAGGCTATCGGTCTCGATACCGGATGCGTTTATGGCAATCACCTCACGGCTTACATAATAGAGACCGAAGAGGTAGTATCCGTGCCGGCGCGCCACAAGTACGATCCCTCTTGAGGCTGTAAACGGTTGAGTTGGCCCGATAGGTAGGCCCGGTCCTCGAAAAAGTTGCCCGGTCTTCGATATGTTGCCAAAGGTTCGAAAAAATTCGCCCCGGACTGACACACCTGGCGTCTTAATTCCGCTTTAGAAGATGTAGGCTCTTATAATCAAGAGGTATCTCCACCAAAAACGGAGTAAAACTGGTATGGATCAGCCAAAGCAAAGCTTGCCGGATGAAGTTGGGTCCTTACCGACAACTGACCCGACGACAGCCGAATACCAACCCTCACTAGATCGTGACGGCCAAACACTCAAGGCGAATCCGTCTGAAAATGAGCACTTTCTTGCCTGGTCCGTTTTCAACCGCGATTTGAGCCAACTGGAATTTTTTAAGCGCCTACTCGAAGAGGCCACCGACGAATCCGTGCCGCTGCTCGAGCGGTTGAAGTTTCTCTCGATCTTCGCCAGCAATGTGGACGAATTCTTTATGGTCCGAGTCTCAGGCTTGAAGGAGATGTTGGAAATAAAGGAACTCCAGCCAATGCCGGGCGAGCTTACACCGGATGAGCAATTGAAGATCATTAGAGAGCGTGTCCTGCCGATGGTTGAGCAGCAGGTAAACTGCTTGCGCGACAACGTTCTGCCCGAACTCACAAAGCAGGGAATAGAAATCGTTCAGTACGACTCGCTCACACCGCGCGAGAAAAAGGTCCTGGACCACTACTTCATGAAGAATGTTTTCCGGGTGTTGACTCCGCTGGCCGTCGATCCGGCACACCCGTTTCCGTTTATAGCAAATCTCAGTCTTAATATTGGTTTGACTGTTGAAACTGAATCGGACCCTGGCGAGGCCGTGACCCTGAGCAGCCTACCGCGGTTCGTCAGAATAAAGGTGCCGCCAGTGGTGCCCCGGCTAATTCCGGTGGGCGAACACGGACAGAAGTTTATTCTCCTGGAAGAGCTGATTGACGCAAATCTGCATTCTGTCTTTCCCAGCATGCGTCCCGGCGAGAGCCATTTGTTTCGAGTCACGCGCGATGCCGACGTGGAGATCAGAGACGACAAAGCTGCCGATCTGCTGGGGCGGATAAAGGAGTCTTTGCGTGAGCGTCGCTTTGGAAACGCGGTTCGTCTTGAAGTTTCATCGACAATGCCGCAGGTGATTGTAGATTATTTGACGAAGTCGCTGCGTATCGAGGCGGATGATGTCTACGTAGTCGGAGGAATTTTGGGCGTAGGCGACTTGATGGAACTATATAATTTGAATAGACCTGATCTAAGAGACAAACCGATTCTGAGGACGGTGCCTGCGCCGTTAAGCAAAAAGAAGCATTTTTTTGACGCTATCAAGAAGCAGGATGTTTTGCTTCACCACCCCTACACCGCATACACAACTGTTACAGAGTTTATCGAGGCGGCAGCGAAAGACCCGAAGGTGCTGGCGATCAAAATATGTCTCTATCGCACCGGCAAGGATTCGCCGATACCACAGGCGTTGATCGAAGCGAGTGAACGTGGCAAGCAAGTCACGGCCGTCGTTGAGATCAAGGCGCGCTTCGACGAAGAGAACAACATCGAATGGGCCGGTCGGCTCGTGGAAGCTGGGGTGCACGTAGTCTACGGGCTGGTGAAACTCAAAACTCACAGCAAAGTGGCGCTGGTCATCCGCCAGGAAGAACATGGGTTGCAAACCTACGTTCACATAGCAACAGGAAACTACAATCCTACGACGTCGAAAGTCTACACGGACCTGGGATTGTTGACAGCCAACGCCGAGATAGGCGACGACGCGACTGATCTGTTTAATTACATGACCGGTTTTTCGAGGCCGCGGGAGTACACTCATCTGATGGTGGCGCCGGTAAATCTGCGCGAACGCATGCTGGCGTTGATAGAACGAGAGATCGGTCACGCGCAGGCGGGACGGCCGGCGCGCATCGCAGCCAAAGTAAATCGCCTGACCGACCTGGAGATCATCGACGCGCTTTACAGGGCATCACAGTCTGGTGTGAAGATTGATCTAATAGTGCGCGGCTCCTGCATGCTTCGTCCCGGAGTGCCCGGCCTCTCAGAGACAGTCCACGTGAGGAGTGTAGTTGGCCAGTTTCTGGAGCACAGTCGAATTTTCTACTTTGCCAACGGAGGCGACGACGACGTTTATATCGGGTCGGCTGACTGGATGACACGCAATCTCGATAGGCGAGTCGAAGTTGTGACGCCGATTCTTGATCCGAACCTGAAGCGGCATTTGAAGGATGTCGTCCTGGCCACCTACCTGAAAGACAACGTAAAGGCGAGAGTCTTGAATGCCGATGGCCTTTACGAACGCGTGCCGATGTCGCCCGGAGAAGCGTCATTTAACAGTCAATTGCATTTCGAAGGAAGTATCAGTTTGAGTTCTTAACCACAATGAAAGGGTCCCCTCTATGCTTCGTAAGCCGTCTCAAGCCTTCATCCTTCTCCCGTTTTTTCTTTTCCTGGCGCTACCGGCCGCTGCCCAAAAAGTCTGCTTCACGTCTGAAGCGCGGGCGCTCGCCGAGCGCACCGCAAAGGTCTATCAGCAGCCTGATCCCGATTACGACCCGGTGCTCGGCTATAACCCCAAGAATGGTCCTCGCGTGGGCGCTCCTCCGGTTGACTCCGATGGCCGCGCGCGGCCAATCAACTGCGTCGCGGAAGTGAAGACCAAGAAGGGCACCGGCACCACGCCGAAGTTTTACTGCACCGTCCCAGGCAACGTCAACGAGGGTGGTGATCTGATTCGTTACAAAGTGAAGCCCCACTTCAAGGGGCAGGCTAGGGACAAGAGGAACGGCGAGGTCTACGGCGAGTTTCTCTCTTCGCGCTTCTCGAAGGCGCTGGGGTTCTTCGCCGACGACGAGTGGGTCGCCGACGTCACCTGCCCGGACTGCGAGAAGAGCCTGATCAAGCCCTTCCAGGGGACGCCCTTCAATCCCTTCCAACCGGCGGCAGGGATCGAGCTCTCCCTGGGCAAAGGGATCGATGTGGATTGCAACAACAAAGACACCGGGGCGCTCGCCGGATCGCTGTCGCAGCTCCTTCAGGGTGGAGCTCCTCGCGCAGAGATCGACGCGTTCAAGCTTTGGCTCGCCTTCATCGACCACGGTGATACCAAGACCGACAACCAGAAGTTTTCCTGCCTCGATTCGAAGAAGAACCCCGATGGCACACGGAGGTGCAAACCGGGACAGGCAGTTTTCTACGTGAGCGACATGGGCTCGACTTTTGGCTACTCAACCGCGAGCGAGAATAAAGCCAGGCTTGCAATCTGGAAGGGCAAGGACCCGATAAAAGTGAGCGGCGGCCGCTGCACCACTACTGCCAAGAGCGTGGGGGACACGAGCATCAGCGAAGCGGGGCGCCAGCTCCTGGCCAACGGCCTTCAGAGGCTCCTCGATGCTGAGAGGACGAACGGCACGATCACCAGAGTGTTTCGAGCCTCGCGCAACGAGGAGCGCGACCAGCCACCAGAAGCCTGGACCGCGGAATTCGTGCGCAAGGCGAGGACGATCATCGACGCGCGCTGCTCGAACTAACGGCCAGTTCTGATGCGATGAACCGGAACCACACCTTGGGTGCTCCTTGACTGCCACTTGATAAGAAGAAGTCGGGTTTCCGCAAGCTTCGTTGCAGGTTTTGGCGGTGGATCGCAACTGTTGTATTGTGGTCCACCGCTAATAATTTTGATAAGGAGTTCGTGAGACATGAGCAAACAGATCGTCCGCCTTCTATTGATTTTCGTCGTCGTCTTGCTCGGGAGCGGATCGCTCGTCTACGTTGCGCTAAAACCCACTGGCCCAGGAAAGAGCGCCCAGACTGAAAAACCGGCGGCAAAGGCTGATCAAACAAGCACCAACCCTTCGTCGGATGCTTCACCGCAGGTTCAGGACAACGGTCGCCAGTCAATTCTTACCGAACTCTTCGGGCTTGATCGCGCCGATGTTAAGGGCCACGAAGAGGCTGGCAGAGGAGTGGTTGCACTCAGGGTCCTGCTGAGATTCCTGATTGCCGCATTCCTGGCGATGCTGCTGGCCTTTCGCTGGCGTCGCGGCCTCTCACTTACCAAGCGTAATCCTTACGTGGCCCAGACGCAGATATTGCTCGCGGTGGTGGCGGCGGCGATGATGATGATCGTCGGAGACAGCGCCGCTCGAGCTTTTGGCATCTTTGCTGCCGCCTCACTCGTTCGCTTCCGCACAAACATACGTGACCCGAAAGAGACCACGGTGCTCCTGATCTGTCTGGGCGTGGGACTGGCCTGTGGGGTAGGCCGTCTGGACATGGCGATCATACTTACTCTCTTTGTACTGCTCGCACTCTGGATTTTGGAGCATTTTGAATCGGCACAGGTGTTTCGTGCGATGGAAGTACGCGTGGAAACGCGCAACCTGGATCAGACTCACCAGGTGCTCAAGAAGCTTTTCGAGAGACACGGGTGCAGCTACGAATTGCGCCAACTGGAGCGTGAGGCCGGTGAGGGTCAAAACGGAAAGATCGTATATGAGTTGAGCTTAGGCACGGCCGCCAGAACGGATCAGTTAAGCGAGGAGATACTGGCTGAGGACGCGTCGAATATCGCCGGTCTCGAATGGGAACAGAAGAAGAGCTCGACTTATATCTACAACTAAGAGAGCTGAGTCGGGACAGAAACAAAAGAAGCCACCCGATACTGGGTGGCCTTCTTCATTAGAGCGAATTGTAATTAAGAGTTCTTACTGGTGAATCGTCGAGCCAGTTCGAGACGAAGATGACGGTGCCAATTTGGCGGCGTGCATCTTGTCATAATAGTCCCTCACAAAATCTTTGAAGGCGCCGTGGCCCCAACTGGTGTAGAAGTCGTACTTCTTCATCTCGCTGTAGACCTGATCAAAGTTCCAGTTATTGAACTGGAAGCGATAGACGGCGCCCATCGCGCCCGTGCGATGACGGCCTCCGGCGCAGTGTACGAAAAACTTGCCCGTAGCCGGATCACTAACAACTCTCAAGAACATCCTGGTTGTTATTTCCGTCGGATACTGCTTCGCCATCATCGGAATGTTGACGTATTTCATTCCCAGAGACTCGACCAGTGGTCGCTCGTAATCCGTTGGATCGTCGCGCAAGTCGATGACGGTCTTGATGCCTAACGCCGCAAGGTCTTTGTAGTCTTCCTTCTTTGGTTGCGCGCCGCGGTAGAAGCGCCCATCCATCTGCCCAAAATTCTTTATTTTGATTGTTGAATTCTTTTGGCTTGCGACGTCTTGTGCCTGACAAACGATCGTTAACGCGAGAACCGCGAGAACCGCGCTAGCGAAATTACGAAAGGACTTTCCAGTTAACTGAATCGGCATCAAATCTCCTATTACGGTCGCCGGATTTGGAATGTACCGGGTACAAAAGCAAAAGCCAAATCCGGATGCAGCCCCAATACCTGACCAGAGGTTAGCATTACCTGAGCCAGGAACTCAACCCTTACAACTCAAAGTTTCGGTGGCAAAATACCGTGCGGAATCGCAAGTATTTGCTCGCAATTTGCGCCAATTGATGCCGGACCCGGAGTCCAAAGTTTTTGTTCCCCGATTGTTTCCTCCCCTTGCCACCCTAGTTAGATGAAGGCACACCCAAACGCGTTGTTTTGTGGCCCCAGAAACAAATGAACAGACGGCTGCCGGCGTTCCAGTTTTCTGACGGGGCCTTTTGCCATTTTGCGGAAAGGGCCGCCAACCGCCTTATCGAACCTGAGGTCGAATGCCCCTGAATTGCGTCTGCGCGAAGGCGCGCTCCACCTCGATAGCGACGACAAAATCCTGGTTGGGGGAGTCAGTTGACGGGGAAGCGAACTGAGGCCGACGCTCCCAAGGCATTAGCGAGTGCGCTTCTTGCGTGGCGCGCTGAATCCCGGACAAGCGCTCTTTGGATTATCGGTAGTGGCTTTCTGATTCTCAACAGTCTGCCAGATCACCTTGCTGAAGCAAGGTGTTAATGAGATTAAGACGAAGTGGGAAACCGAGCATGTTCAACTTGCGATGAATTCACGTACAAGTTACGCTAAGGGCGTCACTGAGTGACGATTCATTCAGTCAAGCGAAATGGCCCAAAAACCTGCGCGAAACGGAGCCGGCGGCAAACGCGAATCGATCCTGCACGCGGCGACGCGCGTCTTTGCGCGCAATGGCTATTTCAATTCCAAGGTCGCGGACATCGCTCGGGCGGCCGGCGTTGCGGACGGCACCGTCTATCTCTACTTCAAAAGCAAAGAAGAAATTCTGCATTCGATTTTCGATCAGAACATGGCCGAGGCGATTGCCGCCGGCCGCAAGCTGATCGCGAAGCTGAGCGATCCGCGCGAGAAGCTGCGCCGCATTGCCACGCTGCATCTGGAGAGACTGGGCGCCGATCGAGATCTGGCGATCGTGTTCCAGGTCGAACTGCGCGGCTCAACCAAGTTCATGCAGGAATTCTCCGCCGCCGGCTTTGCCGAATATCTCGGCCTGCTGCGCACGACGTTCGAAGAAGGCCAACGCGGCGGCGTGTTTCGTAAAGACCTGAACGCCAAGTTGGCCGCGAAAATTCTTTTTGGCGCGCTCGATGAGATGGCGACGAACTGGATAATCTCCAGGCGCAGCTACAAACTCGAACCTATGGCCGAGGTCGTCATGGACGTTTTTCTCAACGGAGTCAGCGCCGCGTGAGCACGATGCTTCAATCACCGGACACAACTCAGTCGGTATTGCGGCGCGCGCCGCTCTCTGCTGACGAGCCGACGACGCTGGTCGAAGTCTACGAACGCGTGGGCCGCGCTCATCCAAAACCAGACACGCTCAATTTCAAACGTGACGGCGGGTGGCATTCGATCTCCGCCAACGATATGTTGGCGCGCGCGCGTCGCATCGCCCTTGGTCTCTATTCGCTCGGCGTGCGCAAGGGCGATCGCGTCGCGCTGCTCTCAGAGAGTTGCGTTGAATGGGTGCTGGCGGATCAGGGTTGCATCTTTGCCGGCGCCGTCGGCGTTCCGATTTATCCAACGCTAATGCCGTCGCAGGTTGCCTACATTCTGAAGGATTCCGGCGCTCGCGTTTTGTTCGTTTCTGATCGCGCGAAATTCGATGAGATCGAAACCGCGCTCGATGAATGCCCGACGATTGAACACATCGTGCTTTTCGATTCGGCCGCCGAGTCGAAGTTTCTGACATTGGAACAACTGCAGGAACGCGGGCGCGAAGCTGAAAACCAGCGACCTGAGTTGGCCGCGGAGTTGGCTCGTGCGTCCAAGCCGGAAGATCTGGCGACGATCATTTACACCTCAGGCACGACCGGCGAGCCGAAAGGCGTGATGCTGACGCATGCGAACCTGGTTTCGAATTTGATCGACTCGTCGAACCATCTTGAGTTCGGCGAAAATGATTCCGCGCTGTCTGTCCTACCGCTATCACACGGGTTCGAGCGCGAGGCGATGAACATGTATCTGCATCACGGCATGAGCGTTTACTTTGGCGAGTCGCTGGAAAAGATCGGAGTCAATCTGCGCGAAGTGCATCCGACCGTTTTTGTCGGCGTGCCTCGCATCTACGAAAAGATTCTCGCGAAGGTCCAGGATCGCGCGGCGGCGAAAAGTAAACTGAACGGCGCGCTGTTCTCCTGGGCTGTCGAGATTGGCAGGCAATGCGCGCAACTCGCCTCCGATCGTCAGTCGATTCCGCTGCTACTTTCGCTCAAGCGCAAAATGGCCGACGTGCTCGCGTTCGCGAAGTGGCGTCAGGCGATGGGCGGCCGCATTCGCACCTTCGTTTCCGGCGGGGCGCCGCTATCAGACGACGTGGCTCTCGCTTTTGCGGGCGCGGGGATGCCGATCGTACAAGGCTACGGCTTGACGGAAACTTCGCCGGTGATCACGGCGGGCCAGCTTAACGACAACCGCATCGGCACGGCGGGCAAACCGATTCGCAACGTCAAAGTGCGCATCGCTGCGGACGGCGAGATCGAGACGCGCGGGCCGCACGTGATGCGTGGCTATTGGAACAAGCCCGCGGAAACGCGCGCAGTGTTTACCGACGACGGTTGGTTTAAGACGGGCGACATCGGCAAGCTTGATCGGGATGGATACTTGACGATTACCGATCGGAAAAAAGAACTGCTGAAAACTTCAGGCGGCAAGTACATCGCGCCGCAACCCATCGAGCAGTTGATCAAGAGTTCGCGCTTCGTCAGTCAAGTCGTAGTGATCGGCAATGGCCGGAAATTTCCCTCCGCGCTGATCGTGCCTGACTGGGAACAACTTCTCTCTTACGCCAAACTCAAGGGTCTAAACTTGAGAGAGAAAGAGGAATTCTGCCGGGATCCGCGCATCATCGATCTCTTCGAGCGCCAGATTGCCGCGCGCACGCAAAACCTCGCGCAGTTCGAAAAGATAAAGCGAGTCGCGCTCTTGGATCACGAATTGACGGTTGAAAGCGGAGAGCTGACCCCGACGCTGAAAGTAAAACGCCGCGTCGTCGATGAAGAGTATCGCGAGGTTATCGATCGGATTTATGCGGAGTAGCATAGACTTCAGTCTGTGTACCAACTGAGAGGGCCACAGACTAAAGTCTATGCTACCGCTACTGGTCGTCGCGAATCTTGATCTCGAATGCCTCCAACACGCGTTCGGCCGCTTCCTTCGCCGCTTGCTTCAAAGCATATTCGGAATAGACCGGACTGTTCTTCGAAGACGTGGGCGTCGAGACTCCCCCGCGTCCAACTTTGTAAATCTGCTGGTGAGTTCGGCCCCACTGCTTAATCCTGGCCGTTGCCGGTTCGAAGATTGTGTAGCGCACGTATAATTCGTCGGGGCCGTTTTTCGATTGCTTGGCCGAAGGTGTGATGTCGCTTTCGATCTGCAGAAAGATGACGTACGCCTCTTTCTGGGCCTTGGCTCGACTAATCGAATCGGCACGCGTCATGCCTCGCCCTGCCGTCGTGGCATTTATTTCCGTCGCCTCGTTCAAGCGTCTGACGCAATTATCGAGGACCGTATCTGAGAGATAGTAAGGCACGTTCATTAACGGATTGCGATCCTCGACACCGACCAGTAATTGCAGTTTTGGAGCTTTGGCTGGTGTTTTCTCGACCGTCTTTGGACCGGAAACAGACGGCGCGGTCGGCTGGCCATTCGACGAGCGGCGTCCCGATTGTGCGTGGGTGACCGTGGCGCAGACAAATATGATCGAGAAGATTAAGAGGACCTGGCGATTGTGAAGCGGGTTCATATTTTGCCGTTGCATTTTACCACCAGGAGTACGCGCTTGCATTGTCACCGTCTTAATGGTTTGCGTTCTTGGGCATCGCATCGCGGCTTTGCCGCCGCCCAGTGCGGTAAGGCTTTGCCTTACCGATCAGGCATTACTAATTTTCTGGGAGGCTCCGCCTCCAAATTTCCTGAGGCGTAGCCTCAGGAAGAGTTCAAGAATCAACCTGCCGGAAAGGCAGAGCCTTTCCGCACTGGCTGGGCGGCAAAGCCGCTACTGGTTGTTAGCTACTTCCCAACATTTGATGCACGCCGCCGAACAATCGTGACTGGCTTTTTCTTTCCGCCTGCTAATGAATTAAACTGCTGGTTATCGCCGCTCTCTGAAGAACTCAATGACTGCGATTCAAAGTCGTTCCCTAATCATAACTCGTATGCGCCAACAAGGGCGCGACATTCGTTCGTTTGATTTGCTGCCGGTCGGCGCAGAGCAAGCGCACGGCGTCGCTTTCATCCCGGGCCAGGTCGCTATGCTGGGCGTGCATGATGAAGAGCCCGCTTACTTTGCTTTCGCCAGCGCGCCCGAAGATCGGGAGTTGGAAATCCTGATCAAACGAACCGCTGGAGCGAGCGCCGCAATCTTCGAAATGAAGGAAGACGAGCGCGTCGATCTGCTCGGCGTGGCCGGCCACGGTTTCGATCTGGATCGACATCGCGGTCGTGATCTGGTTCTGGTGGCCATGGGCACGGGCGTCGCGCCGCTGCGTTCCGCTTTGCGGCACGTGCTGAATCGCAAGCAGGACTTTGGACGACTGGTAGTGCTTTACGGCGCGCGCACGCCGGATGCTTTCTGTTATCTGGATGAGACCGAAAGTTGGGAAGACGCGGGCGTCGAACTGCGTCAGGTAATCTCGCGACCTGACGGACATGATTGGTCAGGGCCAACCGGCTATGTTCAATCTCTGCTGGATCACGTCCTGCCTGAATTGAAATCGCCAGTGGCTTTGATTTGCGGCTCGCGCGAGATGATCGCGCAGACACGCGGACGCTTGGAGCAGATGGGCTTCGCGCCGGAAGCGATTCTTACGAACTACTAAGTGATTGTCAGTACCACCTGCGTCAGCGGGTGGGTCCATCGGTCAACCCGCGCGTTGAGTGTTTGATCCACCCGCTGACGCGGGTGGTTCGATGGCTCAAGTCGAGAGTTGAGTATTTGATCCACCCGCTTACGCGGGTGGTACTGACAAAAACATCTCGTGCCTGTTTTTTCTTCGTCACATTCTTGCCTTAGTCTGACTCGCTGAACTAGTATTCGCCATTCTATTATCGCTTCCCGCAATTTTGTCTTATTTCGGAATCCGCTAGACCTTGAGCCAGAATGTTCGCGGGTTCGTAATTAACTTCAAATTTCAAGAGAGGAACACATGCTTAGAAAATCTACCACATTCTTCGCTCTGATTGCCTGCATTCTGTTGTCGGCGATCGCAGCGTTCGCGCAATCGCAAGCCACCACCGGAAACATCGAAGGCCGGGTCGTCGATCCGAATGGCGCAGCCGTGCCCGGCGCCACGGTAACCGCCACGAACCAGGAAACCGCACTCGCGAAAAGCGCCGCCACCGATGATGGGGGCAACTACCGCATCATTTTCCTGCCCCCCGGGAAGTACCGAGTGACGACCAGCGGCGCACAGGGTTTTGCACCAGCCGACTATGGAAATGTGACGGTCACTGTCGGCGGCCAAACACCGCTCGACATTCAATTGAAACTCGGCGGCACAACCACGATGGTAGACATTTCGGCGGGAGGTCAGGTCGTGGAAACTACACGGACCTCTGTTTCCACCACCATCAATCAGAAATCGATCGAGAACCTGCCGATCAACGGCCGGAACTTTCAAGACTTTGCTACCCTCTCGCCCGGCGTAATTCGCGATCCGCGCGGCGGCGACCTGTCGGTTGGTGGTCAGCGCGGGACTTTCAATAGTCTTCAGGTCGATGGCGTAGACAACAACAACACCTTCTTTGGCCAGGCACTGGGCCGCGGTGGCGTGCGCCCGCCGTACCAATTCTCGGAAGAGTCGGTGCAGGAATTCCAGGTGAATCAGAACGGCTTCTCGGCTGAGTTTGGCCGCGCCGGCGGCGCGGTAATCAACGTCGTCACCAAGTCAGGCACGAATGCTCTTCATGGCGGCGCCTTTGAATACTTTCGCGATGAATCGTTGAACTCAAACGATCCTGTAGTTAAAGCCAACGAGGCTCGCCACATCCCCAATGCGCTGCCGAACAAACGACCGGCCCTGAGAAT